>NZ_LT629737.1:3300000-3475961 GCF_900104765.1 Gillisia sp. Hel1_33_143 | reverse complement strand
GCTAAATCTGCAAGAACTTTTCTGTTCAAACCGATACTGTTAGCTTTCATTCCACCCATAAATTGAGAATAAGACATTCCATGTAATCTGGCTGCAGCGTTAATACGCATAATCCATAATGAACGGAAATTTCTCTTCTTAACCTTACGGTCTCTGTAAGCATAAAGCATTGCTTTATCAACCGCGTTTTTAGCTACAGTCCAAACGTTTTTACGACGTCCAAAGTAACCTTTTGCTTGCTTTAAAACCTTTTTTCTTCTGGCTCTTTTAGCAACTGAATTTACTGATCTTGGCATATTTTAAAATTGTTTTTGTAGTAGGCGGTTTTTCAACACTTCTAAAAGATGTATTTAAATTCTCTTAGCCTATCTCCAGGGTTTTTAAATTGATTAAACCATCAAGTGGTTCAACTTATTTTAATCTAAGTTGAAGTTTGATATTACTTTTATCTGCATCATGTACTAATGTTACTATGAGTTAAAGCTAATTTACGTTTTTTAGACTTCTTTGTTAAGATGTGACTTTTAAACGCGTGCTTTCTTTTTATTTTACCAGTACCGGTAAGCTTAAAACGCTTTTTGGCACTAGATTTAGTCTTCATTTTAGGCATGCTCTTATAATTTTATAATTAACGTTCTTATTTTCTTATTTAGATTTCTTAGGAGAAAGGAACATAGTCATACGTTTGCCTTCCAATTTAGGCATCTGTTCTACCTTCCCTAATTCTTCAAGATCTTGTGCCAATCTTAATAACAAAATTTGTCCTTGATCTTTAAATACAATAGAACGTCCTTTAAAGAATACAAATGCCTTTAACTTGGCACCATCCTTTAAGAATTTCTCTGCATTTTTTTTCTTGAACTCGTAATCATGATCATCTGTTTGAGGTCCAAAACGAATCTCTTTAACAACCACCTTACTGGCTTTTGCTTTTAAAACTTTCTCTCTTTTCTTCTGCTCATATAGAAATTTCTTGTAGTCCATTACTTTGGCTACAGGCGGTTTGGCATTAGGAGAAATTTCTACTAAATCCAAACCTTGCTCTTCAGAATCTCTAAAGCTTTTCTAATAGGATAAACGCCCATTTCAACGTTTTCACCCACAAGACGAACTTCATCTGAGCGAATTTTACCGTTAATACGGTGCTGGTCTTCTTTAATTTCTCTAAGCGGTCGCTTCGATCTTTTTCTACGTATTGCTATGGCTATATAATTTTAATTAAACTTTAAACGTTTTTAGCGTTTTCTTTATTTCGTTGTTTACTAATTCTGCGAAGTCTTCTATAGACATTGTTCCAATGTCACCTTCTCCGTGTTTACGTACAGAAACCGTACCATCCTTCTCTTCCTGCTCCCAACAATTAACATATAAGGGATCTTACTCATCTCGGCATCACGAATCTTCTTACCAATGGTGTCATTTCTATGATTAGCCAAGGCGCGAATTTCGTCATTTTCTAACAAACTTAAAACTTTTTGTGAGTATTTTTCATATTTCTCACTGAGAGAGAGAATAATAGCTTGTTCTGGCATTAACCATAGAGGAAAATTTCCTCCTGTATTTTCAAGCAATACAGCAATGAAGCGCTCCATGCTGCCAAAAGGGGCACGGTGAATCATTACAGGTCTGTGAGTTTCATTGTCACTCCCTTTATAAGTAAGATCGAATCTTTCAGGTAAATTGTAGTCTACCTGGATAGTTCCTAACTGCCAACTTCTTCCTAAAGCATCTTTAACCATGAAATCTAATTTCGGACCATAAAAAGCAGCTTCCCCTTTTTCAATGACATAGTTCAGACCTTTTTCTTTCGCTGCTGAAATTATGGCAGATTCTGCCTTTTCCCAGACATCATCACTACCAATATATTTCTCCTTATTGTCAGGGTCTCTTAAAGATACCTGAGCTGTAAAATCTTTAAAGCCTAAAGAATCGAATACATATAAAGTAAGATCTATCACTTTTTTAAATTCAGAATCTAGCTGATCTGGAGTACAGAAAATATGAGCATCATCTTGAGTAAAGCCACGAACTCTTGTTAATCCATGTAGTTCTCCACTTTGTTCATATCTATAAACCGTACCAAATTCTGCAAATCTCTTCGGAAGATCTCTATAACTCCACGGTGAAGAATTATATATTTCACAATGGTGTGGGCAGTTCATAGGTTTCAATAAAAATTCTTCCCCCTCGTTTGGAGTGTGAATTGGCTGAAAGCTATCTGCTCCATATTTAGCATAATGTCCGGAAGTAACATAAAGTTCTTTTTGTCCAATATGCGGAGTTACTACCATTTCATAGCCGGCGGTCTTCTGCGCTTTCTTTAAAAAGTTTTCTAAACGCTCTCTAAGTGCAGCTCCTTTAGGTAACCATAATGGTAAACCTTGTCCTACCTTTTGTGAAAAAGTAAAAAGTTCTAATTCCTTTCCTAATTTTCTATGATCTCTTTTCTTAGCCTCTTCAAGTAATTCAAGGTATTCCTTTAGATCTTTCTGTTTAGGGAAAGAGGTTCCGTAAACCCTAGTAAGTTGTGGCTTGTTTTCATCCCCTCTCCAGTAAGCGCCGGCAACACTCATTAATTTTACTGCTTTAATTATTCCTGTATTTGGAATATGGCCACCTCTACATAAATCTGTAAAGGTATCATGGTCACAAAAAGTAATAGTTCCATCTTCCAGGTTTTCTATTAATTCTACCTTAAAAGGATTCTCCTGATCTTTATAATAAGACAAAGCTTCTTCTTTAGAAACAGAGCGCATTGAGAAATCATGTTTTCCTCTTGCAATTTCCAACATCTTATCCTCGATCTTTTTAAAGTCGTTCTCAGATATCTTTTGCTCACCAAAATCTACATCATAATAAAATCCATTTTCAATAGCTGGTCCTATAGTAAGCTTAGATCCAGGGTATAGAGCTTCAATAGCTTGAGCCATTACATGAGAGGTAGAATGCCAAAAAGCTTTTTTACCTTCCTTGTCATTCCATGTGTATAAAGTAAGGCTTCCGTCGCTAGTAAGTGGAGTAGTAGTTTCAATCACGGTATCATCGTATTTGGCAGAAATTACATTTCTGGCAAATCCTTCACTTATACTTTTGGCAACGTCCATAGGAGTAGCGCCACTTTCAAATTCTTTAATAGTGCCATCCGGCAAGCTTATCTTTATCATTTCCTCTAATATTATATAGCAAAGATAATAGGATAAATGCGGTTGCACAATATACCTATGTATATATTCCTTTTTTCTTGGGTGTTGCCGGTGGAAAGACACCGGCCGGGCTATTCGCTCTATCTTTTGGTATCTCTTATCTTATTTTTTAATCAAGAATGCAGTGAATAGTCATAGAGTATATGGTAATTACACGGCAGGGAACCAAAAGGATGTCACTGCTATCCCTAACACAAATTGTAATATCTTTTTTAGTGTATATATAATAAGGTAACTGGTGTGCTATTAAAAGTGTTCCTTTGAAAAAAATATAAATTCTAATCTTTAAAGAATCAATAGTTTATAAACTATTTTTGTTTTGGATTGGACAAAACTGGATAAATAACTTGCAGGTTTATTTATCCTGACTATATTTGCACCCGCTTAGGAGGAAACGAGAGGCGAAAGTTCTTTAAAATATTTTGTAATTGATTTGTTTGATTGTAGAAAAAGATTGTATTTTTATAACCCATTTTTTATTATTGGCTTTAAAAAAAACATTCGAAATATTTTTCAAATAAGTTTGCTGGTTAGAGAAAAAGAGTTGTACATTTGCATCCGCTTTGAGAATGACATGAAGGTGTTGTTTGAGGAGTAAGAAAGTTCTTTACTAGTGTGGGTTGCGGCGGTTTTTACTTCTTACTAAGGGGTCAAAAAAAACTTCAAAAAACTTTAAAATAAAGTTTGGAAGTTAAAGAAAAAGCGTTGTATATTTGCAGCCGCTTACACAGCGGATACGATCACTACAAAATACTGAATTGAAATCCCGGGATAGGGTAGTAAAAAAAGAAGGTTCAACTCCTTTAATTTCACAATGAGCTCTTCGTTAAGAGGAGATCAACTAAGTTCATTGATATATTGAATTGACAGCGCGTTTCAAATGTTGTTCGCAAGAATGGCAGAAGAAACCAAAAGAATACGAATCAAGACTAGAATAGAATTTTGAGCTGTTATTATCTTTTCGGAGATAGTAATAGAAGAAGACCTTGTAATTGTTATATTATTTAAAGATTAACGATGAAGAGTTTGATCCTGGCTCAGGATGAACGCTAGCGGCAGGCTTAACACATGCAAGTCGAGGGGTAACGGGGTGCTTGCACCGCCGACGACCGGCGCACGGGTGCGTAACGCGTATACAACCTACCTTATAGAGGGGAATAGCCCAGAGAAATTTGGATTAATGCCCCATAGTATTATCGATTAGCATTAATTGATGATTAAACATTTATGGCTATAAGATGGGTATGCGTTCTATTAGCTAGATGGTAAGGTAACGGCTTACCATGGCTACGATAGATAGGGGTCCTGAGAGGGAGATCCCCCACACTGGTACTGAGACACGGACCAGACTCCTACGGGAGGCAGCAGTGAGGAATATTGGACAATGGGCGAGAGCCTGATCCAGCCATGCCGCGTGCAGGAAGACGGCCCTATGGGTTGTAAACTGC
Source organism: Gillisia sp. Hel1_33_143 (assembly GCF_900104765.1). Lineage (GTDB taxonomy): Bacteria > Bacteroidota > Bacteroidia > Flavobacteriales > Flavobacteriaceae > Gillisia. The sequence continues at coordinate 3,471,310 of NZ_LT629737.1, read as the reverse complement.
TTTTATACAGGAAGAAACACTCCCTTGCGAGGGAGCTTGACGGTACTGTACGAATAAGGATCGGCTAACTCCGTGCCAGCAGCCGCGGTAATACGGAGGATCCAAGCGTTATCCGGAATCATTGGGTTTAAAGGGTCCGTAGGCGGGACAATCAGTCAGCGGTGAAAGTCTGTGGCTCAACCATAGAATTGCCATTGATACTGTTGTTCTTGAATACTTATGAAGTGGTTGGAATATGTAGTGTAGCGGTGAAATGCATAGATATTACATAGAACACCGATTGCGAAGGCAGATCACTAATAATTTATTGACGCTGATGGACGAAAGCGTGGGTAGCGAACAGGATTAGATACCCTGGTAGTCCACGCCGTAAACGATGGTTACTAGCTGTTCGGTCGCAAGACTGAGTGGCTAAGCGAAAGTGATAAGTAACCCACCTGGGGAGTACGTTCGCAAGAATGAAACTCAAAGGAATTGACGGGGGCCCGCACAAGCGGTGGAGCATGTGGTTTAATTCGATGATACGCGAGGAACCTTACCAGGGCTTAAATGTAGATTGACAGGGGTGGAAACACCTTTTCCTTCGGGCAATTTACAAGGTGCTGCATGGTTGTCGTCAGCTCGTGCCGTGAGGTGTCAGGTTAAGTCCTATAACGAGCGCAACCCCTGTTGTTAGTTGCCAGCGAGTCAAGTCGGGAACTCTAACAAGACTGCCAGTGCAAACTGTGAGGAAGGTGGGGATGACGTCAAATCATCACGGCCCTTACGTCCTGGGCCACACACGTGCTACAATGGTAGGGACAGAGAGCAGCCACTGCGCAAGCAGGAGCGAATCTATAAACCCTATCTCAGTTCGGATCGGAGTCTGCAACTCGACTCCGTGAAGCTGGAATCGCTAGTAATCGCATATCAGCCATGATGCGGTGAATACGTTCCCGGGCCTTGTACACACCGCCCGTCAAGCCATGGAAGCTGGAAGCACCTGAAGTCCGTCACCGTAAGGAGCGGCCTAGGGTGAAGCTGGTAACTGGGGCTAAGTCGTAACAAGGTAGCCGTACCGGAAGGTGCGGCTGGAACACCTCCTTTCTAGAGTATTGCTTATTAAAGAGCAATCGCAGTTACAAAGCAGATCTCTTAAGATTTTGTTTTTGTCTTGATTCCTGTCAATTTAATTATTAAAGAATAAAGGGAGACCTTGAGAAATGTCTCTTAAATTAGACAGTCTCATAGCTCAGCTGGTTAGAGCGCTACACTGATAATGTAGAGGTCGGCAGTTCGAGTCTGCCTGAGACTACTTTTTATAGCGAGAGTTATAAAAGATGTTCATTAAAATTATAGGAAATTTTAGAAGTTGAGAATTCTAATCATTTTAATTCTGAATTCATAGTTCTGAATTTCGAAAATGGGGGATTAGCTCAGCTGGCTAGAGCGCCTGCCTTGCACGCAGGAGGTCATCGGTTCGACTCCGATATTCTCCACTATTCCTAGATCTTTTAGGTATAGGTAATTCAAACAACCAGGATACACTAGTATACTTCGTTTGGTTATCATCGAAAAGAGGTCGTTTAAGGGAAAAACGTTCATTGACATATTGGGAAATAAAGAATACGAGAAACATTAGGTGCTTACAAGTTAATTGTAAGTGCAAAAGAATAAATAATAATCGTTGTTATTAGAACTGCTGCACGGCGTTTTAATAATAACAGAGTAAATTAGGTAAAAGCACATAAGCTAAATAAGGGCGTATGGGGAATGCCTAGGCTCTCAGAGGCGATGAAGGACGTGATAAGCTGCGAAAAGCTGCGGGGATTGGCACACACAAATTGATCCGCAGATATCCGAATGGGGCAACCCAGTACATTGAAGATGTATTATCCGCAAGGAGGCGAACCCGGGGAACTGAAACATCTAAGTACCCGGAGGAGAAGAAAACAATAGTGATTGCGCAAGTAGCGGCGAGCGAACGCGCATTAGCCCAAACCAATGAGTTTACGGACTTATTGGGGTTGTAGGACCACGATATTTGATGCGTAATGAATTAGAACACTTTGGAAAGAGTGACCATAGAGGGTGATAGTCCCGTATAGGTAAAGAGCGTTATTGATAGTGGTATCCTGAGTAGTGCGGGGCACGAGAAACCCTGTATGAATTTGGCGGGACCATCCGCTAAGGCTAAATACTCCTGAGAGACCGATAGTGAACCAGTACCGTGAGGGAAAGGTGAAAAGAACCGTGAATAACGGAGTGAAATAGATCCTGAAACCATACGCTTACAAGCGGTCGGAGCCTTTAGGGGTGACGGCGTGCCTTTTGCATAATGAGCCTACGAGTTACCGTTGCCAGCAAGGTTAAGCCTTTAAGAGGTGGAGCCGTAGCGAAAGCGAGTCTTAATAGGGCGCTGTAGTTGGTAGTGGTAGACGCGAAACCGTGTGATCTACCCTTGGGCAGGTTGAAGCTGTGGTAACACATAGTGGAGGACCGAACCCGTTGACGTTGAAAAGTCTTGGGATGACCTGAGGGTAGGGGTGAAAGGCCAATCAAACTCGGAAATAGCTCGTACTCCCCGAAATGCATTTAGGTGCAGCGATAATTTAGTTTTATAGAGGTAGAGCTACTGATTGGATGCGGGGGCTTCACCGCCTACCAATTCCTGACAAACTCCGAATGCTATAAAATGATTTTTATCAGTGAGGGCATGGGTGCTAAGGTCCATGTCCGAGAGGGAAAGAACCCAGACCATCAGCTAAGGTCCCCAAATGTATATTAAGTTGAAAAAACGCGGTTGAACTGCCCAGACAGCTAGGATGTTGGCTTGGAAGCAGCCATTCATTTAAAGAGTGCGTAACAGCTCACTAGTCGAGCGGTTCGGCATGGATAATAATCGGGCATAAATATACTACCGAAGCTATGGATTTACAGATTACTGTAAGTGGTAGGGGAGCATTCTAATAGGGTTGAAGGTGTACTGCGAGGTATGCTGGACTAATTAGAAAAGAAAATGTAGGCATAAGTAACGATAATGCGGGCGAGAAACCCGCACACCGAAAGACTAAGGTTTCCTCAGCTATGCTAATCAGCTGAGGGTTAGTCGGGACCTAACGCGACCCCGAATGGGTTAGTGGATGGACAACAGATTAATATTTCTGTACCTGCCCCACGTTAAACGTGACGGAGGCGAAAAGTTAGTGCGTACTGACGGAATAGTACGTTGAAGCCAGTGGTAACACGGCAATAGTACACAAAAGCTTCGGCCGGCGTGATAATCTAGCAAATCGACTTCCAAGAAAAGCAAGTGGTGGCAGCCCGTACCGTAAACCGACACAGGTAGTTGGGATGAGAATTCTAAGGTGCTCGAGAGATTCATGGTTAAGGAACTAGGCAAAATCGACCCGTAACTTCGGGAGAAGGGTCGCCCATCTTCGGATGGGCCGCAGTGAAGAGGTCCAGGCGACTGTTTATCAAAAACACAGGGCTCTGCTAAATCGAAAGATGACGTATAGGGCCTGACACCTGCCCGGTGCTGGAAGGTTAAGAGGAGATGTTAGCTTCGGCGACGCATTGAATTGAAGCCCCAGTAAACGGCGGCCGTAACTATAACGGTCCTAAGGTAGCGAAATTCCTTGTCGGGTAAGTTCCGACCTGCACGAATGGTGCAACGATCTGGACACTGTCTCAACCATGAGCTCGGTGAAATTGTAGTATCGGTGAAGATGCCGATTACCCGCTGTGGGACGAAAAGACCCCGTGCACCTTTACTATAGCTTAGTATTGACTTTGGACAAGTGATGTGTAGGATAGGTGGGAGACGTTGAAGCTGCATCGCTAGGTGTGGTGGAGTCATTGTTGAAATACCACCCTTTACTTGTTTGAAGCCTAACTTCCAATGGAAGGACAATGCTTGGTGGGTAGTTTGACTGGGGTGGTCGCCTCCAAAAGAGTAACGGAGGCTTCTAAAGGTTCCCTCAGCACGCTTGGTAACCGTGCGTAGAGTGCAATGGCATAAGGGAGCTTGACTGAGAGACATACAGGTCGATCAGGTACGAAAGTAGAGCATAGTGATCCGGTGGTTCCGCATGGAAGGGCCATCGCTCAAAGGATAAAAGGTACGCCGGGGATAACAGGCTGATCTCCCCCAAGAGCTCACATCGACGGGGGGGTTTGGCACCTCGATGTCGGCTCGTCACATCCTGGGGCTGGAGAAGGTCCCAAGGGTTGGGCTGTTCGCCCATTAAAGTGGCACGCGAGCTGGGTTCAGAACGTCGTGAGACAGTTCGGTCTCTATCTACAGTGGGCGTTAGAAATTTGAGTGGATCTGACTCTAGTACGAGAGGACCGAGTTGGACGAACCTCTGGTGCACCAGTTGTCACGCCAGTGGCATTGCTGGGTAGCTACGTTCGGAAGGGATAAGCGCTGAAAGCATATAAGCGCGAAACCCACCACAAGATGAGATTTCTTTAAAGGACCGTGGGAGACTACCACGTTGATAGGCCATAGGTGTAAAGGCAGTAATGTCATAGCCGAGTGGTACTAATAATCCGTAAAGCTTAGTGCAGTTCCCATCCTAGTAATAGGATGGGAGCGAAAAACCTATCTAATTGCATTGTTATTTATCTAATTTTCTTCTATTGTTTATTTCCTATATATGTTATGTTATTAGAAGTTAGTTATACACTTTGGAGTGTATCACTGCTTAAAGATTTAAGGTGGCTATTGCATCGGGGCTCACCTCTTCCCATTCCGAACAGAGAAGTTAAGCCCGTTAGCGCAGATGGTACTGCTGTATTGTGGGAGAGTATGTCGTCGCCTTGTTTTTGAAAACCCCTTCATCACCAGATGAAGGGGTTTTTTTATACCCTATACTCAAATAGGAACAACCCAGCGTTACACATAATAAAACCCCTTCCGGATAGCGATATCCCGGAAAAGGGTGTTGTTGTTTTATATACCCAATTCGCAACACTTCAGTTCCTATAAAAAATACACAACCCCATCTGGAGATTACCTCTGGATGGGGTGGTGTATTTTTTATATTAGAATTTTATGCTGACTCGGCCAGGGATTGTAGCAAGCTACCACGTATCGCGAAAAGCCCGGCGATAAACCATCCGGTTTAGCGGGACGCACTAATCAAATATGGTTAATTTTTAAAATAGTTACTTATGAAGTATATAAAATTAGTCATTTTGTTTTTATAAGATGTATAAAGATCTAATTCCAACTTTTCATACTAACACGACATCTTTAATTAATATTTTTCATTTTTGCTCGTATTGAGTTTGATAATTTAATGTATTTAAATAAATTATCAATTTATGGTTACAATCATATCCTAATCTTTATCCATAGTTAAAACAGATTATTATAATTTTATTTTTTTGGTTAGAGATAAACTCACATTCATAAAATAAAACATATTTTTTTAGAATTTAAAGATTTTTTATCACCGCTATAAGTAATAGTTTAGAACATGCTTCTAATAATATCTAATATATAAACGGTTGCATACATTTTTGCTTTTTAAAACGACAATCCCCTTAATTATTAACATGAACGTTTTTTTTTCTAATGGATATAATGTGTTATAAGTAGATTAATTGTCTTCCGTTACGTATAACAGCGATCTATGATTGAATACAAATTTTTAAATTAAAATTTATTTAGTTTTTCAATCTCTATTCTTTTGTGCGTTACCCTTCCTTTGGTCGGGTCGGGCGCTATGCTTGTAGTTATTAAAAGCCGGAAAGAGCTTTTACTAAGCTACCGCTTCGCTCCCTAACGCTGGTAGTTGAGATAGCTACAATTCCTAATTTGAACAAGAATTATAGGTTCTTGGCATTAGATCTGGAAACTGGGATAAAATAATCAGAAGTTTAACGTTCGAAGTTTCAAAGCGTTAAGGCTACGTTAAAGAAATATTAGAAAAAAGATAAAATAAAGCTTGGTTATAAGAAAGAATGCAGTGTATATTTGCAGCCGCTTTAGGCGCCACTGGTTAAGTGATGTAAGAAGCTTCGTTCTTTGTATAGTGATGAGTACTCGGTTAAAAAGCCTTGTTATTTTTAAAGATTTAAAGAGGCTAAAAAAAACTTAAAATAAGTTTGCTGGTTAGAGAAAAAGAGTTGTACATTTGCATCCGCTTTGAGAATGACATGAAGGTGTTGTTTGAGAAGTAAGAAAGTTCTTTACTAGTGTGGGTTGCGGCGGTTTTTACTTCTTACTAAGGGGTCAAAAAAAACTTCAAAAAACTTTAAAATAAAGTTTGGAAGTTAAAGAAAAAGCGTTGTATATTTGCAGCCGCTTACACAGCGGATACGATCACTACAAAATACTGAATTGAAATCCCGGGATAGGGTAGTAAAAAAAGAAGGTTCAACTCCTTTAATTTCACAATGAGCTCTTCGTTAAGAGGAGATCAACTAAGTTCATTGATATATTGAATTGACAGCGCGTTTCAAATGTTGTTCGCAAGAATGGCAGAAGAAACCAAAAGAATACGAATCAAGACTAGAATAGAATTTTGAGCTGTTATTATCTTTTCGGAGATAGTAATAGAAGAAGACCTTGTAATTGTTATATTATTTAAAGATTAACGATGAAGAGTTTGATCCTGGCTCAGGATGAACGCTAGCGGCAGGCTTAACACATGCAAGTCGAGGGGTAACGGGGTGCTTGCACCGCCGACGACCGGCGCACGGGTGCGTAACGCGTATACAACCTACCTTATAGAGGGGAATAGCCCAGAGAAATTTGGATTAATGCCCCATAGTATTATCGATTAGCATTAATTGATGATTAAACATTTATGGCTATAAGATGGGTATGCGTTCTATTAGCTAGATGGTAAGGTAACGGCTTACCATGGCTACGATAGATAGGGGTCCTGAGAGGGAGATCCCCCACACTGGTACTGAGACACGGACCAGACTCCTACGGGAGGCAGCAGTGAGGAATATTGGACAATGGGCGAGAGCCTGATCCAGCCATGCCGCGTGCAGGAAGACGGCCCTATGGGTTGTAAACTGCTTTTATACAGGAAGAAACACTCCCTTGCGAGGGAGCTTGACGGTACTGTACGAATAAGGATCGGCTAACTCCGTGCCAGCAGCCGCGGTAATACGGAGGATCCAAGCGTTATCCGGAATCATTGGGTTTAAAGGGTCCGTAGGCGGGACAATCAGTCAGCGGTGAAAGTCTGTGGCTCAACCATAGAATTGCCATTGATACTGTTGTTCTTGAATACTTATGAAGTGGTTGGAATATGTAGTGTAGCGGTGAAATGCATAGATATTACATAGAACACCGATTGCGAAGGCAGATCACTAATAATTTATTGACGCTGATGGACGAAAGCGTGGGTAGCGAACAGGATTAGATACCCTGGTAGTCCACGCCGTAAACGATGGTTACTAGCTGTTCGGTCGCAAGACTGAGTGGCTAAGCGAAAGTGATAAGTAACCCACCTGGGGAGTACGTTCGCAAGAATGAAACTCAAAGGAATTGACGGGGGCCCGCACAAGCGGTGGAGCATGTGGTTTAATTCGATGATACGCGAGGAACCTTACCAGGGCTTAAATGTAGATTGACAGGGGTGGAAACACCTTTTCCTTCGGGCAATTTACAAGGTGCTGCATGGTTGTCGTCAGCTCGTGCCGTGAGGTGTCAGGTTAAGTCCTATAACGAGCGCAACCCCTGTTGTTAGTTGCCAGCGAGTCAAGTCGGGAACTCTAACAAGACTGCCAGTGCAAACTGTGAGGAAGGTGGGGATGACGTCAAATCATCACGGCCCTTACGTCCTGGGCCACACACGTGCTACAATGGTAGGGACAGAGAGCAGCCACTGCGCAAGCAGGAGCGAATCTATAAACCCTATCTCAGTTCGGATCGGAGTCTGCAACTCGACTCCGTGAAGCTGGAATCGCTAGTAATCGCATATCAGCCATGATGCGGTGAATACGTTCCCGGGCCTTGTACACACCGCCCGTCAAGCCATGGAAGCTGGAAGCACCTGAAGTCCGTCACCGTAAGGAGCGGCCTAGGGTGAAGCTGGTAACTGGGGCTAAGTCGTAACAAGGTAGCCGTACCGGAAGGTGCGGCTGGAACACCTCCTTTCTAGAGTATTGCTTATTAAAGAGCAATCGCAGTTACAAAGCAGATCTCTTAAGATTTTGTTTTTGTCTTGATTCCTGTCAATTTAATTATTAAAGAATAAAGGGAGACCTTGAGAAATGTCTCTTAAATTAGACAGTCTCATAGCTCAGCTGGTTAGAGCGCTACACTGATAATGTAGAGGTCGGCAGTTCGAGTCTGCCTGAGACTACTTTTTATAGCGAGAGTTATAAAAGATGTTCATTAAAATTATAGGAAATTTTAGAAGTTGAGAATTCTAATCATTTTAATTCTGAATTCATAGTTCTGAATTTCGAAAATGGGGGATTAGCTCAGCTGGCTAGAGCGCCTGCCTTGCACGCAGGAGGTCATCGGTTCGACTCCGATATTCTCCACTATTCCTAGATCTTTTAGGTATAGGTAATTCAAACAACCAGGATACACTAGTATACTTCGTTTGGTTATCATCGAAAAGAGGTCGTTTAAGGGAAAAACGTTCATTGACATATTGGGAAATAAAGAATACGAGAAACATTAGGTGCTTACAAGTTAATTGTAAGTGCAAAAGAATAAATAATAATCGTTGTTATTAGAACTGCTGCACGGCGTTTTAATAATAACAGAGTAAATTAGGTAAAAGCACATAAGCTAAATAAGGGCGTATGGGGAATGCCTAGGCTCTCAGAGGCGATGAAGGACGTGATAAGCTGCGAAAAGCTGCGGGGATTGGCACACACAAATTGATCCGCAGATATCCGAATGGGGCAACCCAGTACATTGAAGATGTATTATCCGCAAGGAGGCGAACCCGGGGAACTGAAACATCTAAGTACCCGGAGGAGAAGAAAACAATAGTGATTGCGCAAGTAGCGGCGAGCGAACGCGCATTAGCCCAAACCAATGAGTTTACGGACTTATTGGGGTTGTAGGACCACGATATTTGATGCGTAATGAATTAGAACACTTTGGAAAGAGTGACCATAGAGGGTGATAGTCCCGTATAGGTAAAGAGCGTTATTGATAGTGGTATCCTGAGTAGTGCGGGGCACGAGAAACCCTGTATGAATTTGGCGGGACCATCCGCTAAGGCTAAATACTCCTGAGAGACCGATAGTGAACCAGTACCGTGAGGGAAAGGTGAAAAGAACCGTGAATAACGGAGTGAAATAGATCCTGAAACCATACGCTTACAAGCGGTCGGAGCCTTTAGGGGTGACGGCGTGCCTTTTGCATAATGAGCCTACGAGTTACCGTTGCCAGCAAGGTTAAGCCTTTAAGAGGTGGAGCCGTAGCGAAAGCGAGTCTTAATAGGGCGCTGTAGTTGGTAGTGGTAGACGCGAAACCGTGTGATCTACCCTTGGGCAGGTTGAAGCTGTGGTAACACATAGTGGAGGACCGAACCCGTTGACGTTGAAAAGTCTTGGGATGACCTGAGGGTAGGGGTGAAAGGCCAATCAAACTCGGAAATAGCTCGTACTCCCCGAAATGCATTTAGGTGCAGCGATAATTTAGTTTTATAGAGGTAGAGCTACTGATTGGATGCGGGGGCTTCACCGCCTACCAATTCCTGACAAACTCCGAATGCTATAAAATGATTTTTATCAGTGAGGGCATGGGTGCTAAGGTCCATGTCCGAGAGGGAAAGAACCCAGACCATCAGCTAAGGTCCCCAAATGTATATTAAGTTGAAAAAACGCGGTTGAACTGCCCAGACAGCTAGGATGTTGGCTTGGAAGCAGCCATTCATTTAAAGAGTGCGTAACAGCTCACTAGTCGAGCGGTTCGGCATGGATAATAATCGGGCATAAATATACTACCGAAGCTATGGATTTACAGATTACTGTAAGTGGTAGGGGAGCATTCTAATAGGGTTGAAGGTGTACTGCGAGGTATGCTGGACTAATTAGAAAAGAAAATGTAGGCATAAGTAACGATAATGCGGGCGAGAAACCCGCACACCGAAAGACTAAGGTTTCCTCAGCTATGCTAATCAGCTGAGGGTTAGTCGGGACCTAACGCGACCCCGAATGGGTTAGTGGATGGACAACAGATTAATATTTCTGTACCTGCCCCACGTTAAACGTGACGGAGGCGAAAAGTTAGTGCGTACTGACGGAATAGTACGTTGAAGCCAGTGGTAACACGGCAATAGTACACAAAAGCTTCGGCCGGCGTGATAATCTAGCAAATCGACTTCCAAGAAAAGCAAGTGGTGGCAGCCCGTACCGTAAACCGACACAGGTAGTTGGGATGAGAATTCTAAGGTGCTCGAGAGATTCATGGTTAAGGAACTAGGCAAAATCGACCCGTAACTTCGGGAGAAGGGTCGCCCATCTTCGGATGGGCCGCAGTGAAGAGGTCCAGGCGACTGTTTATCAAAAACACAGGGCTCTGCTAAATCGAAAGATGACGTATAGGGCCTGACACCTGCCCGGTGCTGGAAGGTTAAGAGGAGATGTTAGCTTCGGCGACGCATTGAATTGAAGCCCCAGTAAACGGCGGCCGTAACTATAACGGTCCTAAGGTAGCGAAATTCCTTGTCGGGTAAGTTCCGACCTGCACGAATGGTGCAACGATCTGGACACTGTCTCAACCATGAGCTCGGTGAAATTGTAGTATCGGTGAAGATGCCGATTACCCGCTGTGGGACGAAAAGACCCCGTGCACCTTTACTATAGCTTAGTATTGACTTTGGACAAGTGATGTGTAGGATAGGTGGGAGACGTTGAAGCTGCATCGCTAGGTGTGGTGGAGTCATTGTTGAAATACCACCCTTTACTTGTTTGAAGCCTAACTTCCAATGGAAGGACAATGCTTGGTGGGTAGTTTGACTGGGGTGGTCGCCTCCAAAAGAGTAACGGAGGCTTCTAAAGGTTCCCTCAGCACGCTTGGTAACCGTGCGTAGAGTGCAATGGCATAAGGGAGCTTGACTGAGAGACATACAGGTCGATCAGGTACGAAAGTAGAGCATAGTGATCCGGTGGTTCCGCATGGAAGGGCCATCGCTCAAAGGATAAAAGGTACGCCGGGGATAACAGGCTGATCTCCCCCAAGAGCTCACATCGACGGGGGGGTTTGGCACCTCGATGTCGGCTCGTCACATCCTGGGGCTGGAGAAGGTCCCAAGGGTTGGGCTGTTCGCCCATTAAAGTGGCACGCGAGCTGGGTTCAGAACGTCGTGAGACAGTTCGGTCTCTATCTACAGTGGGCGTTAGAAATTTGAGTGGATCTGACTCTAGTACGAGAGGACCGAGTTGGACGAACCTCTGGTGCACCAGTTGTCACGCCAGTGGCATTGCTGGGTAGCTACGTTCGGAAGGGATAAGCGCTGAAAGCATATAAGCGCGAAACCCACCACAAGATGAGATTTCTTTAAAGGACCGTGGGAGACTACCACGTTGATAGGCCATAGGTGTAAAGGCAGTAATGTCATAGCCGAGTGGTACTAATAATCCGTAAAGCTTAGTGCAGTTCCCATCCTAGTAATAGGATGGGAGCGAAAAACCTATCTAATTGCATTGTTATTTATCTAATTTTCTTCTATTGTTTATTTCCTATATATGTTATGTTATTAGAAGTTAGTTATACACTTTGGAGTGTATCACTGCTTAAAGATTTAAGGTGGCTATTGCATCGGGGCTCACCTCTTCCCATTCCGAACAGAGAAGTTAAGCCCGTTAGCGCAGATGGTACTGCTGTATTGTGGGAGAGTATGTCGTCGCCTTGTTTTTGAAAACCCCTTCATCACCAGATGAAGGGGTTTTTTTATACCCTATACTCAAATAGGAACAACCCAGCGTTACACATAATAAAACCCCTTCCGGATAGCGATATCCCGGAAAAGGGTGTTGTTGTTTTATATACCCAATTCGCAACACTTCAGTTCCTATAAAAAATACACAACCCCATCTGGAGATTACCTCTGGATGGGGTGGTGTATTTTTTATATTAGAATTTTATGCTGACTCGGCCAGGGATTGTAGCAAGCTACCACGTATCGCGAAAAGCCCGGCGATAAACCATCCGGTTTAGCGGGACGCACTAATCAAATAGAGATCTCATAAGTGTTCTTATACCTTTAAACATAAAATACATAGCTCCAGCGCACGCCGCTATACCTAAAATTAGTACTGCTATATATAGTTGATGGTCTTGATTATTAAAGGCACTGTATAAAATACTAGGGCCTAGAAAAGTTAGTGGTAAAGCTCCTGCTAAATATCTAATTCCTTTTCCTAATAACTCCTTATTGGTATGCTTCATCTTTTACAACATTTTAATAGATCAATTAATTATTTGATCTCATAACTCATTAAATTCGACTGGGATAATCTGAAATATCCAAAAGCAAAATTGTCCGGATTTGTTTTATTAATTATATTTCCTCTTACAGTAGTTGGTTGCGTTTGAAATGGACCTCCATTACTATCTCCCGCTTGAGATCTTAAGATAAATAAATAATTGTAGAATTGCTCTGAGATTCCTTGGATTTCATAAAAGACCTTATCTCCTGGGGCTAGATCTTCATCTGAAAAATATGCAAAGGTTCTATTTCCATTGGTAAACTCGTCATCATATATTTGAAGAGCAATCTCTTTAAAAATAAATCTAAATAAGTAAAAATTACTTTCCTCTACAGGATCTGAATAATATCCCTTTAATTCATATTCATCTGAATTAAAGCCACCGTTTTTAGATTGAACGATTTCTTCTAATTTTACTACTGGCTGTAATATTTCTGTTGCCGTATAGGTTTCATCTTTATATTGTATAGTTAATGTATATCTAGCATTTACTAGAGGGTTGAAATTTTCACTTTTATATATTCCAGGATCAACTTCATTGAATAAAAACTTTTCTCCAGAATCAGATAAAACCTGAACTCTAGCGTTTGTTGCAGGTGGGGTTATAGTATCAAAAAAAGGTGCGGTAGTACTTAATTTAATAAACTGGTTATTTCCGTCTGTATCGGTTCTCCAAATGATCGATGCCTCTATTACTAACCTAGGTTCAGATTCATTTAGATCTATATCTACAACATCTTCACAAGAAGTAAGTAATATTAAAAGAATAGAAGTGATTATGATATTTAACTTTCTCATATCTTAGAATTTGAAGTTGTAAGTAACTGATGGAACTATGCCAAATAAAGAGAGTCTTACGGCTTCATTATTTCCTGAATCTTCGTTATTTCTGAAATTTAACGATACTGCATTCTTTCTTCCATAAACGTTGTAAATTCCAAAGTTCCAAGAAGATTTATAATTTCTACCTTTATTTTTAATTGGTGTATAGGTTGCAGAAATATCTAACCTGTGAAGTGAAGGGAGTCTTGCGCTATTTCTATCAGCATAAACTGGTATAGTTAGATTTTCAAATTTATATTGAGCACTAGGGTAGGTGGTAGGTAAACCTGTTTGATATACAAAGTTAGTATTCAGTTGCCATTTCGAATTCAGGTCATAGCTTCCAATGATAGATACATCATGTGTTTTATCATATGCAGTTTTATACCATTTACTATTATTAATTCCTGTTTCTAATGAGTTTCTACCCGGAGTTTTTTGTTCAGATCTTGAAATTGTATATGCCAACCATCCAGTAAATCTTCCGAGGTTTTTCTTAACTAGCAATTCTAATCCATAGGCTCTAGCTGTTCCCGGAAGTATTACCTGTTCTATAGCATTATTCGCAATTAGATCTGCCCCATCTATATAATCAATTCTGTTTTGAATAAATTTATAGAATCCTTCAACTTCTATAGAATATTTATTGTTAGATATATTTCTAAAGTAACCTGCTGCTACCTGATCGAGAATTTGGGGCTCTATATACTTGCCGCTTGGCGTCCAAATGTCTAAAGGGGTAGGTGAGCTCGTATTTGTTATAAGATGTAAATATTGATTCATTCTGTTATAGCTAAGCTTTACAGATTCATTATCATTTAAACTGTAGGCTATAGCGACACGAGGTTCCAATGCCCAAAAATATTCCTGAACTTTATTTTTAGAAAGTGTAGTGGAACCAATAGGATCTGCTTTCTCATAAATACTGAAGTTCTCATTGAAATTTACCGCCTGATCATTTTGATACCTATTCAATTCTGATTGTCCCAACCTAAAAAAGTTACTAAATCTGAAGCCATATTCTGCAGATACATTTTCAGTCAATTTTTGTTCAGCAGAAAGATAAATAGCGCTTTCAAAAGCATATTTCTTGGTAAGATCAAAATCTATAATTCCTGAAGAAGTACTACTAGGTTCAATTTCTCCTGGATTAAATTCATAATATGTATTTTGTATGCCATAATCTAAATTTAAATTATCACTGATATTGTGGTTAAAGTCATATTTTAAATTCAGATTTTTTATACCACTATTCCAGTTAAAACCTACAAAGTCTAAGGTAAGACCGTAGTAATAGTCACTATATATTACAGAGAGATTTGTAAATATATTATCTGTTAGTACATGATTCCACCTTAAATTGAAAACAGCATTTCCGTAAGTATTTTTAAAGCTCTCACTTATATTAAAAACATCTCGACCAAAGTACCCAGAAAATAGTATGCTATTGTCATTATCCAGTCTAAAACTTAGTTTGGTATTAAGATCATAGAAATAGGCAGCATTATCATTATCTGTAAATTTTAAAAATAGATGAGCGTAAGAACCCCTTCCGGCAATTAAGAATGAACTTCTATCTTTAACTATTGGGCCTTCAGCTAATAGTCTGCTAGAAATTAAACCTATTCCACCATTTGCTTTAAATTCTTTGCTATTTCCATCTTTCTGAAAAATCTCTAGAACAGAAGAAACTCTTCCACCGTATTTAGCAGGAATACCACCTTTATATAATTTGAGGTTTTTAATGGCATCTGGATTGAAAACTGAAAATAATCCAAATAAGTGAGATGAATTATAAATTGTAGCTTCATCTAAAAGTATCAAATTTTGATCTACAGCTCCACCTCTCACATTAAATCCAGAAGAACCCTCTCCAGCATTAGAAACACCAGGTAGAAGTAACAGTGATTTTATAACGTCTACCTCTCCAAACACTACTGGTAATTTCTGAATGGTGCTAATATCTAATTTATTAACGCTCATCTCAGGTTTTCGAATATTCAATTTTTCAATATCTTCTGTGATCACAACCTCCTCCAAGTATTCTGAAGTTTCATTTAAGGAAAAATTTAAGGAAGTATTCTTCGAGAGCTCTATGGTGGTAGTTTGTTCTTGAAAACCTAAGTAAGAAATTATCAACGTATGTTCTCCCTTTGGAAGTTTAATTGAATAAAAACCGTATTCATTAGTAACTACCCCTGAGTTGGAATTTGCCACAAGCACGTTAACTCCATATAAGGTTTCGTTGTTGGAAGCATCCTTAATTACACCATTAACGGTAAAAGTTTCCTGGGCATATGAAATTGTGAAGCCAAGAATTAGAAGAATTGAGAGTAAAGTTCGCAAGCTAATTTTTATTGTAAATATAAGACTTGTAGGAAGATGGACATAGTATAGATGATCATCTTAAGACTTTATTTTAAAAATAACTTTGTTTTAAAATTATTGGCGTAAAAAAAAGCCCCGATGAAATACATCAGGGCTATAAATTATATGAATAAGATTATTTTAATATCCTAAAATCTTATTCAAAGTTTCACTAGGTCTCATGGCATCGCTTGTAAGATCTTCATTTGGATAATAATATCCATTTATATCTACAGATTTACCTTGTGCTTCAATAAGGTCTTGAAGTATTTTATCTTCATTAGAAGACAGATCTTTCGCAATTTTTGTGAATTGCTCTTTAAGTTCCGAATCTTTATCTTGATTTGCTAGCGCTTGTGCCCAATAAAGAGCAAGGTAAAAATGACTTCCTCTATTATCTAGTTCATTAACTTTTCTAGAAGGAGATTTGTCATTTTTTAAGAACAATTCTGTAGCCTCATCTAAGGTTTCAGATAGAACTAAGGCTTTCGGATTATTGAAATTTGTACCTAAATGTTCTAGAGATACTGCTAATGCTAAAAATTCTCCTAATGAATCCCAACGCAGATGTCCTTCTTCCAAAAATTGTTGGATATGCTTAGGTGCAGATCCACCGGCACCGGTTTCAAAGAGTCCTCCGCCTTTCATTAATGGTACTATAGATAGCATTTTAGCACTGGTTCCAAGTTCCAAAATTGGAAATAAATCGGTTAGATAATCTCTCAATACATTTCCTGTTACAGAAATAGTATCTTTTCCTTCTTTAACTCTTTTTAGAGTAAATTCTGTAGCCTTTTCTGGCGACATTATTTTTATTTCTAAGCCCTCAGTATTCAGATCTTTTAAATAAGTGTTTACTTTTTTGATTATTTCTGCATCATGACTTCTACTCTCATCTAACCAGAAAATAGCAGGCATTCCAGATGCTTTTGCTCTAGTAACTGCTAATTTTACCCAATCTTGAATAGGTGCATCTTTCACTTGACACATTCTCCATATATCTCCTTCTTCAACAGAATGTTCCATCAAAGTTTTTCCTGAAGCATCTACAACTCTTACTTTACCGGCAGTCTCAATTTCGAAAGTTTTATCATGTGAACCATATTCTTCTGCTTTTTGAGCCATTAAACCAACATTAGGAACTGTACCCATAGTTGTAGGATCAAAAGCTCCATTCTTTTTACAAAATTCTATAGTTGCTTGATAAATCCCTGCGTAACTGCTATCTGGAATTACAGCTTTTGTATCTTGTGTATTTCCTTGAGCATTCCACATTTTACCTGATGTTCTAATCATAGCAGGCATAGATGCATCGATTATAACATCACTAGGTACATTTAAATTGGTAATGCCTTTATCTGAATCGACCATGGCAAGGTCTGGTCCATGTTCAAAATCATGTTTAAGGTCTGCTTCTATCGCTGCCTTTTCATTTGCCGGAAGCGATTTTATAGATTCTAAGAGATCTCCTAGCCCGCTGTTAGGATTAACTCCAAGCTTTTCTAGTGTAGCTGCATGTTTACTAAAAACATCTTTAAAGAAAACTCGCACAGCATGACCAAATATAATAGGATCTGAAACCTTCATCATGGTAGCTTTCATGTGCAGGGAGAATAGAACACCTTTATCTTTAGCGTCTTGTATTTGAGATTCTAAAAATTTGATCAACGCTTTTTTACTCATTACAGTTGCATCGATGATCTCTCCATCTAAAACTTTTAGATTGTCTTTCAGAACATGCTTATTACCTTTTGTATCTTCTAATTCAATTTTTAAGGTATTAGCTTCTGAAAGTGTAAGTGATTTTTCATTAGAATAAAAATCGCCTTCTTTCATGGTAGCAACGTGAGTTTTAGAATCGGCATCCCATTTCCCCATAGAGTGAGGGTTTTGTTTTGCATAATTCTTTACCGCTTTTGGTGCACGTCTATCTGAATTTCCTTCTCTAAGAACAGGATTTACAGCACTACCTTTAACCTTATCGTATTTTTGCTTGATGGTTTTCTCCTCATCAGATTTAGGCTCTCCAGGATAATCTGGCAATTTGTAACCTTTAGCTTGAAGTTCTTTGATGGCAGCTTCCAATTGCGGTTCTGAAGCACTTATGTTAGGAAGTTTAATAATATTAGCTTCTGGATGAGAAACCAATTCTCCAAGCATTTTTAAAGCATCAGGTACTCTTTGTTCTTCGGGAAGCATGTCAGAAAAATTAGCTAAAATTCTTGCAGCTAAAGAAATATCTGTTGGTTCTATGTCTATGTTGGAGGTATCTGTAAAACTTCTAACTATTGGTAAGAACGAGAATGTTGCCAACATAGGGGCTTCATCTGTTTTGGTATAAAATATTTTTGATCGGTTTGTCATTATATATAATTATTTTAAACACAGGAGTTCTGAATAGAAAAATTCTAAAGACGCTGTGAAGATTAATGATTTGGTATTTTCTAAGTATAAGGCTTAAACCCACTTAGCCTCGCGAAGATAGCATTTTTGCCAATTTTATCATAGTAGAAAGTATACGAAGTCTAAGATTGTAACAAAACTTTATAAATAAAAAAGCTATTTCAGCATACCTTGTATACTGAAATAGCTTCTGATGAAATAACGCTTTACCGATCGATTTAAAAAATCATTGTAAGTTGATTAAAGAACTTACACGTGCGTTACTTCTCATGATACAAGTTGATCACCCACGTGAACAAATTATATCAAAAACGTTTTTATCTTATATCACAAAAATAATAAAGGATAAAAACCTATGTAAAGATTTTACTCTACCGTATTTAACCATGGAAAATCCTTGTGTCATTCCAATCATAAATTAAATACACTTAAAGTTAAGAAATTTAATTTAAAACTAAAAAATTTTAACACGCTAATTTTCAGGTGTTTGTATTTAGATTTAAAGCATAAAAAAGCCCCATACAATGGGGCTTTAATAAAATCATTTGAAGCGTAATTACTTTCTTCTTTGCTCTTTAATACGAGCTTTCTTACCAGTAAGTCCTCTGAAATAATAGATACGTGCTCTTCTAACAGCTCCACGTTTATTGATTTCAACTTTTTGAAGTGCAGGTAAATTCATTGGGAAAATACGCTCTACTCCAACAGTTCCACTCATTTTTCTGATGGTAAAAGTTTTAGAAACTCCTGTTCCTTTAACTTGAATTACTACACCTCTAAAAAACTGAGTACGGGTTTTAGCACCCTCCTTAATTTCATAATACACAGTGATAGTATCACCTGCAGAGAATTCAGGAAAATCTTTTTTTGTAACGAATTCGTCTTGAACGAATTTAATTAACGATTCCATAATAGATAGTTTAATATAATACTAAAGCAACATGCACGGTTTTCGCCAGAGGTTGGTTCAGAAACGAGTGCAAAATTAGAAAATTAAATAATATAAACAACCAATAATTTAATTAATCTTCATCTAATAAATCTGGTCTTAAATTCTTGGTTCTCAGGTAGGATTGCTCTTCTCTCCAGGTCTCAATTTTTGGAAAATTTCCAGAAGTTAATACCTCAGGAACTTTCCAGCCTTTGTAGTCTGCAGGCCTAGTATAAACAGGAGGTGCAAGTAAGTCGTCTTGAAATGAATCTGTAAGCGCAGAAGTTTCATCACCTAAAACTCCTGGAATTAATCTAATTATGGCATCGCATAATACTGCAGCCCCTAACTCACCGCCGGAGAGCACATAGTCTCCAATAGATATTTCTTTAGTAATAAACTGCTCACGAACTCTGTGATCTACACCTTTATAATGACCACAAAGAATAATTATGTTCTCCTTAATAGATAACGTATTTACTATTTTTTGATTTAATGTAGTGCCATCTGGTGTCATATAAATCACTTCATCATAACTACGCTCAGATTTTAATTTAGTGATGCATTTGTCTATAGGCTCAATCATCATCACCATCCCTGCTCCGCCACCAAATTGGTAATCGTCTATCTGCTTGTAGTTGTCTGTAACGTAATCTCTAAGGTTGTGTAGATGTATTTCAACCAGTCCTTTTTCTATAGCTCTCTTTAATATGGAGACTTCAAAAGGACTGGTTAAAATGTCCGGAACCACTGTAATAATATCTATTCGCATGTTATTTTAGTTTACCGGTGCAAAGATGAGAAATATCTTTACAATATATAATTAGAAAAAGAAGCTTATCTATCGCTAGATTTATTTCTTTCGTCTTGTAGTAATCTTCCAAGTCTTTGTTCCTTTTCTAATGCTTTAGCACGATAAAGCTCAAATTCTTTTTCTGTGGTTGATAACTTGTTTCTTGCTTCAGACGTATCAGAATGTCCTTTTTTATATCTAAATATAAAGAATAGTAAGGCTATAATAAGTGCAGCTACTATTCCCCACATTAATGCCATATAACTTCCTTTGCTAAAAGGCATCCCTAAAAATGTAATAGCATCTTTCTCTGCAGTTACATCTTCTAATTGTTTTTGAGTTTCTTCTAGATCTGCTTTTAGTTTTGCACTTTCTTCTTGTTGCTGATTTAAAGAATTTTTCTGTGTAGTAATTTCGTTTTTTAGAATTCCAATGAAATTGAGAGTGTTCTTTTTAAGCGTAATTAGATCTGTATAATCTACAACCTTATAACCTTGATAATCGTTAGAATCTTCAATTAATTTGGTGAAGGCATCGTTAATTGGTGTCTCTTCAGCCTGATAGTCCTGCGCTTTAAGGTTCATTACACTTGTAAGGAACAGTAAAGTAAAAAATAATGCTTTATTCATTTGGGTGTTTTTGGTTAAATTATTTAGACAACGCAAAGGAAAAAAACTTATTGCCATTAAACTTAAAATAGCACAAAAAGGTTTATTTTTTTATCAGCAGTAGCTTTTAACTATTTTCCATCTTTAGATCTTTTTGCATCTTCAAAATTAATATTTTCATCCACATCTCCCTTAAAAGCTTTTATCCAACCGTTTTTAAAAATATTAAAAACTGTGGGTAGTATTCCAGATTTCACTTCATTTAAATCTCCTTCCAAAGGTACTTTAGTTGCTAGAGTATCTGTTCCGTGGTTTTTTAGAAGGAACTTGAATGTTCCCACAAAACCTTCCCATAACTTTTTAAATATTCCTCCATCATCATTTTTACTAATGAGCTTGGCATTGATGAACATAGGTTTTATGCTTCCTTTTAAATATCCATCTGCAATAGCTACTTCACTATAAAGTTCAAAAGTTCCGCTTTCAAAATCTACACCTGCATATTTCAAAGTAATATCATTTACGGCGGTGACATTTGCCTTTTTTAAAGCAAAGTCTATATCCATATCTGGAATCTCCTTTAATAGATTCAACTCTCCTTCTAATGTTACGCTTCCATCTCCAATAGAAGTTGCTGTTGCATGTAGGGTAGAAGGTAAGGTTTTATCTTTATTAACCACATTACTTAAATTAGTGGCATCTAATTCTATATTCTGAAGAAACATTTCTATATCCGGACTGGAAGATAACTGCGCGAAATTGGCAGTTCCATTGTGAATAGCAAGGTGGTTAATGTCTATAGGAACTAGATCTGTAAGTGCTTTGGTCCAATCTTCTGTATCTGCCTTGCCTTCTGGCCCCTCTTTTTTCTGATCTTCAAAAATATAATTGAATTTGGGATCGTACATTTCTATCTCACTTACAATCTTACCTTTTAAGAGAGATTTCCACTCTATGGATATATCGGTTTCTCTAAAATCTAGAACAGGAGTATCTGTTTCTGCTTCGGTTTTCTTTAGAATTAATTTTTTTACCACATAGGCTCCGCGCCATAATGCTATGTCAATATCTTCTACATGTCCCTCATATCCAGGGATGTCATTCAAGGTTTTATTTACATAATCTTGGAGGAGATAAGGTAGCGCGATTCTTATAGATATTAAGATAACAATGATGAGAATAGGTACATTGTATCTTTTCTTATAAATTCTTTTACGCTTATTAGTCTCACTCATCTTTAAGAAATTTTCACAAATTTCAGATTTACCTTGCATAACATCAGTTAATAAACTGCTAAAAATAAAACCCCCACCATAGTGGTGGGGGTTTCTTTATAAAAATTGCTTTTACTAGTAATAAGTAAAGCGTCTAACTTTTGCAATATACTTAGCTAGTCTAATTACCTGATGACTGTAACCGTATTCATTGTCATACCATATATAAAGAACGATATTCTTTCCATCTTCTGTTACAATGGTTGCTTTACTGTCAAAAATAGAAGGAGCAGAAGAACCAACAATATCTGAAGAAACCAACTCATTGTCTAGAGAGTACTTTATTTGTTCTACCAATTCGCCTTCTAAAGCATATTTTTTAATAATATCATTAATACCTTCTAAAGAAGTTTCACTTTGTACTTCTAAGTTAAGAATTGCTAAAGATCCATTAGGGACCGGAACTCTAATTGCATTAGAAGTTAATTTTCCTTCAAACACAGGTAACGCTTTTGCTACTGCCTTTCCAGCTCCAGTTTCGGTAATTACCATATTCAATCCTGCTGCACGACCTCTTCTGTATTTACTATGCATATTATCTACCAAGTTCTGATCGTTGGTGTAAGCATGTATAGTCTCTAGGTGACCATGAACTACCCCCAAAGTTTCTTCTACTGCTTTTAAGATTGGAGCAATAGAATTTGTAGTACAAGAGGCTGCAGAGAAAATGTCTTCTACATCCGGATCATAATTTTTATGATTTACTCCATGTACAATATTTGGAATACCTTTCCCCGGAGCAGTTAACAATACTTTAGAAACACCATTACAAGATAAATGTCTTGATAAGGCTTCTTTGTCTCTAAAAGCTCCAGTATTATCTATAACTAGGGCATCTTCAATACCATAATTTGTATAATCTATTTCTTCCGGATTTTTTGCTGAGATAATATGAACGGTAGTTCCATTAATTACAAGTGCAGAATTGTCTACATCTATAGTAACTGTTCCAGAGAAATCTCCATGTATAGAATCATTCTTAAGAAGGGATGCTCTTTTTTCTAGGATATTGGCATCAACATGATCTCTGGTAACGATAGCTCTTAATCTTAACTGACTTCCTTTTCCGGTTTTAGTCATAAGCTCTCGCGCAACCAATCTACCAATTCTTCCAAATCCATAAAGAACTACGTCTTTAGGAGTAACTTCTTCATATTCTTTTGCCTTCTTCAATTTATTTGAGATAAAGGCTTTAGCATTGTTATAATCTACATCTTCTATATGATACTCATAGGTTAGCTTACCAATATCTAATTTAGCAGGAGGAAGGTCCAGATCTTTAATGGCCTGTGCGATCTCCACAGAATCGAAGATTGAAATAGGTTTTTGAACAAATTCACCTGCATATTCGTGCAGATTTAAAATGTCACTTACATTTAAATTGATTAATTGGTTTCTGAAAAGAACCAATTCGATAGATTTATCGTACCATAAATCGCTAATAATTTTAATGAATTCTACCGAGGCGCGTCTGCGATCGGCCTGAAAAGCAAGTTCCTTTTCGTAAACTTCGTTAAATCCCATTTTTAATAGATTAAGTTGTGTGTTTAAAAACGCTGCAAAAGTATATATTTCAAACGTTTTCGTAAAATATTTATTCAAAAAAAATACCCGCCATTAAAATGGTGGGTAAGGCTTATTTTTATTGAGCTTATCTCCAAATGTAAGTTTGCTCTCTACCTTCGCTATTTACGAAAGTTACACTAATTGGCTCTGAAGGATCTCTAGAAGTTATGATCTTTCTAACATCACTTATATTATTGACCTTACTGTTGTCAATTTTAGTGATCAAAATCCCTATTAATGCTTGAGACTGAGCATCTCCTTTTAAGGCTCTACTTATCTTTACTCCATTAGAGCTGCTATAATTTTCTAGATCTGCTTTTGAAGCATTGGTAACTTCAAGTCCAATTGACTCAATAGCAAATGTTTCATATTTGGTGAGTTTTACTTTTAGCAACTGCTCCTCTCCATCTCTTAAGATCTTAACATTTACAATGTCATTTGGTCTTTTTGAACCAATATAACCAGTAAGGTCAGACATTTTTCTTACTTCAATATTATCAATTTGTCTAATAACATCTCCCTCTTTAATCCCAGAAGTGAAAGCACCACTTCCCTGATCTATATCTCGTACCAAAACACCTTGGGAAGTTCCAAGATTAAATTGGTTGGAAAGATTTTCATTTACATCACTACCTCGAATACCTAAGATGCCTTGTTGCACATTACCATACTCTATAAGGTCTTCTACAACTTTTCTGGCATTATTAGAAGGCACTGCGAAACCATATCCAATATAACTTCCTGTTTGGCTCGTAATAGCAGTATTTATACCTATAAGTTCCCCGTTGATATTTACCAAAGCTCCTCCGCTATTTCCAGGATTAATGGCAGCATCGGTTTGAATGTAAGATTGAGGCGTTCCATCATTACTATTAAAATCTCTAGCTTTAGCACTCACAATTCCCGCAGTTACGGTAGAAGTTAGATTAAAAGGATTTCCTACAGCAAGTACCCATTCTCCTAATTTGATATTATTGGAGTCTCCAAATGGGATATAATCCAGTTCCTGTGCATCAATCTTAATAAGTGCAATATCTGCTTTAACGTCTTTTCCGATAAGTTTTGCCTTATACGTTTTGTTGTTGTTTAAGGTTACTTCCAATTCGCTTGCACCTTCAATAACATGATTATTGGTAACTATGTACCCATCTGGAGTAATGATAACTCCAGATCCGGTGCCCCTTAGCGCCTTTTCACTTTCTCCTTTTCTAGCATAATATTCCCATGAATTTCTAGGCTGTTTAAATATTGCTACATTTTTAACGTGTACCACGGCATGAACAGTCTTTTCTGCAGCTTCCGTAAAATCTGCATTAGTACCATAATTTGGAGTGTTATTGGAGATTGGGAATAGTTGTGACTCTTGTTTAGTATGATTATTCAAAAAAGAGGTATCCTCATTATTAAAATATTGATAAGAACCCAAAGTTAATACTCCACCCAAAATGGAGGCTCCAACGAATGTTGCGAATTTTTTCATGCTATTTCTATTTTTATATTCAAAAAATCTCAAATTTTAATCAATGTTATTCTTTGATTTATTATTTGGCGATGGCCTATTCTCAACGAAAAATCAGTCTGAATGTTGTATATTTGGCCTTCAAAATAAAAGGTTCATGAAACTCGATTTTTACAAATATCATGGCGCTGGAAATGATTTTATCATGATCGATAATCGCCAGTTACTGTTCCCCAAAAATGATACCAATTTAGTACTTAAACTTTGCCATAGAAGGTTTGGCATAGGGGCAGATGGATTGATACTATTGGAAAATTCTAAGGTAGAATGTGAGGATTTTGTTATGGTTTACTATAATTCTGATGGAAACCCAAGTAGTATGTGCGGTAATGGTGGCAGATGTATCGTATCTTTTGCAAATTTCTTAGGAGTTATAGAAGAGCGCACCAATTTTATTGCTGTAGATGGAAAACATAAGGCCTGGGTAAAAGGTGAGACCATAAGTTTACAAATGCAAGATGTAATTGCAGATGGCTTAAATGAAGGTCATTTATTTCTAGATACGGGTTCTCCTCATCATATAGAATTTTCTACAGAGGTAGGAGACTTAGATGTAAAAAAACTGGGTTCAAAAATTCGATACTCAGATATCTATAGCAATATTGGAGGAACTAATGTGAATTTTGTTCAGCAAAGTGATGATCACTCTTTTCTGGTTAGAACCTATGAAAGAGGAGTTGAAGATGAAACTTACTCCTGTGGAACGGGAGTAACTGCGGTGGCAATTACTGCGCACGCCACGGGTAAAACAAATTTTAATAAAGTTAATCTTGCTACTCCGGGCGGTAATCTAGAGGTTAGTTTTGATAATAATGGAGCTCAATATTCCAACATCTGGTTAACGGGGCCTGCGTTACAGGTTTTTAAAGGAAGTTTAGAATGTTAACATTAACCGGAGAAAATGTTAGATTAAGAGCACTCGAGCCAGAAGACCTAGATTTTATTCTTGAAGTAGAGAATACCGAAAAATTTTGGGAGATAAGTGATACAAAAGTGCCATATTCCAGATTTCTTATTAAAAAATACCTTCAAAATTCCCACAGGGATATTTTTGATGTTAGGCAATTAAGGTTGATGATCTGTGATCTGGAAGGTGATCCTTTAGGCTTAGTAGATATTTTTGATCTGGAACCTAAGAATAGAAGAGCTTCTCTAGGGATATTGATCATTAAGGAAGAAGATAGAAGAAAAAAATATGGGGCAGAGGTAATTTCTCTAATAAGCCAATATTGTTTTGTTCATCTAAATTTGCATCAGGTTTATGCCAACGTTACCGTGGATAATTTGCCTAGTATTCAACTTTTTGAAAAATGTGGTTTCAAAAAAGTGGGAATCAAAAAAGACTGGAGCTTAATAAACGGAAAATTTAAAGACGAGATTTTATACCAATTCATCAATAATGTACATTAAAAAAATACTTTTAATTATCGCCCTTTTGGGCTTAGTTGTGCTGGGATTTTTCAGCTATACCATCTACAATAATATTTTTGCTCCAAATACGAAGTTTGATAGTGATTCTACAGTGGTCTATATTCCAACCGGCGCAAATTATACTGTAGTAAAAGACAGCCTTTCTCCTTTAATAAAAGATATGGAAGCATTTGATGCTGTTGCACAGAAAAAAAATTACGTGGGTAATATAAAAGCTGGGAAGTATTTGTTGAAGAAGAACATGAATAATAATGATCTTATTAATGTCCTTAGAAGCCAGAATCAACCTGTAAAAGTTGTTTTTAATAATCAGGAAAGGTTAGAAGATCTTGCAGGTAGAATATCCAGACAAATAGAAGCTGATAGTTTAAGCTTGTTGAGTGCAATGAAAGAAGAGGAATTTCTTAGCGGGAATGACTTTACATTGAGAAATGGCTTGGCAATGTATATTCCAAATCAATATGAATTTTTCTGGAATACTTCTGCGGAAGAATTTAGAAGCAGAATGCAAAAGGAGTATAATAAATTCTGGACGCAAGAGAAATTAGATAAAGCTAAAGAAATAGGCTTATCACCACTGGATGTTTCTGTTATAGCCTCGATAGTTCAAAAGGAAACAGCAAAGGTTGATGAAAGACCAAAAGTTGCCGGAGTTTATATGAATAGAATCAATAAAGGGATGAAATTAGAAGCAGATCCAACAGTTATTTATGCTATTAAAGACAAGACACAGAATTTTAATACAGTTATTAAACGTGTACTTTATAAAGATCTAACCTTAGATTCTCCTTATAATACTTATCTATATAAAGACCTACCTCCAGGGCCTATATTTATGCCAGACATTTCATCTATAAATGCGGTGCTTAATTATGAAAAGCACGATTTTATTTTCTTTGTAGCTAACGTAGAAAATTTTGGATATCATAAATTTGCAAAGACTTTGCGTGAGCATAATATCAATAAGCAGGCTTATGTTAATTGGGTGAATAAACAAGGAATTAAACGATAATTTCTAAAATCTCTTACAGCAAAAAGCACCTAAAATGGGTGCTTTTTTTGTTTGGTATATTTTCGGATTTCTCGGGATCTACTGTTGTTTAATTAAAAATGTAGTGAGGATACTCATTTTGGCAAAAATTTGAGTTCTTATTCCGATTAATTTTTTAGTCTCAAAATAGGAAGAAATGGCAAAAATTCTATCACTTTTAGCAAGCTAAATGGTCTCATTTGCCTTGCTACTACACGCGTTGTACCTTAAAACTTGATATAGGAAATTTAATAAAAACGTAACTCGCTGAATATCAGTAAATACAATATTATAAAATCTTTAACATGCTGTGTATCAAATTATTAAAAATAATCGTACATTTGCCCGGCGAAATTGATAGGGGCTGTTTTATTAAGCTATTCAACCTGTCAGAATCAAAAAATTATGAGAAAAAAAGTTGCAAAAATTTCAATCTTTCCAATCATATTGGCAGGATCTATATTTTTTAGCTTTTCTACTAAAGAAGCTGCAAACCTTGAAACTTATGCTACCCCTTCAGATGTTGTTCTGGAATACACGGTAGCTGCTACTCCAGATAGTAGCGTTACCGAGGTAGAGGCAATTAAAATTTTACCAGCACTTGGTAAATCTTATTTAGGTTTTAAAGAAGCAGTTGCTTTTAAAGAGTCTAGAGGAGATTATAAGATAATTAATGAATTTGGATATTTAGGGAAGTATCAATTTGGAAAGGGAACTTTAAAATTGATAGGAATCTATAATGCAAATGAATTCTTAAATACTCCAGAGTTGCAAGAAGCGGCATTCTATGCCAATGCCTCTAGGAACAAATGGATCTTGAAACGTGATATTGCAAGATTTGTTGGAGAAAAAATAAATGGTATTACAATTACAGAATCTGGTATTCTTGCTGCGGCACATTTAGCAGGTCCTGGAAGTGTAAAAAAGTATCTAAGAAGTTGGGGAGCCAATTCTTTTAATGATGCATTTGGAACAACTATAGGGTATTACATGAAAAGGTTTGCAGGTTATGATACTTCATTTGTAAAACCGGAGAGAAAAGCTAAGGCCGAAATATTTCAAGCTTAAATTAAAGCTCTTTCTGTATCACAAAAATAGTAGGCCTTTTATGAAGGTCTACTTTTGTTTTAGTCCAGTCTGAAATAGTTTTAGTGATAATATATTCTGTGGGAAGTGTAATATCACAAGCTATGCATAGTTTTGTTGCAGCATGTAATTGCTGTGTCATATCTTCCAACAACTTATTATTTCTATAAGGAGTTTCTATAAAGATTTGCGCCTGATTTCTTTCTAAAGAAATTCGCTCTAAATTCTTCAATTCGTTCTTGCGTTCTTTTTTATCTATAGGTAAATACCCGTGGAATGTAAAACTTTGACCGTTCATTCCGCTTCCCATCATTGCAAGTAAAATGGAGGAGGGGCCTACAAGCGGTACCACCTTTATTCCCATTTGATGTGCGAGCTTTACAATCTCCGCACCTGGATCTGCAACTCCAGGACATCCTGCCTCACTTAGCAAGCCAACGTCCAGACCTTCTTTGCATGGATCTAGAAAAGAACTTAGGCTGGCAGGGTCTGTAAATTTATTTAGTAAATTTAATTTTAGAAGCGGTTGCTTTTTGCTTGGAACTACATCTTTAATAGATCTTCTGGCGGTTTTTTCATTTTCAACTATATAATGATCCACTTTTTCTATGATCTTTTTTATAGATAACGGGAGTACTTCTATAGGGTTTGAAGTTCCCAAAGTAGTTGGGATCAGGTATAGTTTTCCAGAAAATTGAAAAGGAGTGTTCGCCATGTTTATAAGAAGTTTAGCTAAAATTAAGCATTTAATTTTTTAGCGATGATCGTACAGGCTTCATCAAGCATATTATATACATTCTCAAAGCCTTGTTGTCCACCTTGGTAAGGATCAGGAACATCTACGTTCTCTCCGGGAAAGACTTCATTTAAGATGAGCTTTACTTTTTCTTGATCTTCAATAGAAGCTGCTAATGAAATCACATCATTGTAATTAAAATTATCCATTACATAGATGAGATCAAATTTTTTAAAGTCTTCAGCTTTAAATTGTCTCCCGCGTTGATCTGTAATATCTAGTCCATGCTTTTTAGCAACAGCAATAGATCTTGAGTCTGGAAGATCGTTAACATGATAATCTCCAGTACCGGCAGAATCTACATAAACAGTATCACTAGAAAGTTTAGATTTCAGAATTCCTTCGGCCAATGGAGATCTGCAGATATTGCCGAGACACACCATCAAAACATTGGTTTTCATAAAGCTACTTTTTATAGGGTAAGTTTCTTGTTAAGGTCTTCGACAAATTTTTTGAATTGCTTATCGGTGGTTGCAAGATTATCTACCGTTTTACAAGCGTGTAATACCGTTGCATGATCTCTTTTACCTATTTGACTTCCAATGCTGGCAAGTGATGCTTTGGTAAATTTCTTTGCAAAGAACATTGCTAATTGTCTAGCCTGAACGATATGACGTTTTCTGGTCTTAGATTGAAGTGTTTCTACATCCATTTGAAAATAGTCACTAACGATCTTCTGGATATAATCTATAGAAACCTCACGTTTTGTATTCTTAACGTAATTATCTACAATCTTTTTAGCCAGATCTAATGTGATATCTTTTCTATTAAAAGAAGAGTGAGCAATTAAAGAGATGATAGCGCCTTCTAATTCTCGAATGTTCGTTTTAATATTATTAGCTAAAAACTCTATGATATCTTCCGGCATTTCTACACCATCGCGGTAGAGTTTGTTTTTAATAATAGAAACTCGGGTTTCAAAATCTGGGTTTTGCAATTCAGCTGAAAGTCCCCATTTAAATCTTGATAGCAACCTTTGCTCGATATCCTGCATATCTACCGGAGCTTTATCACTAGTAAGAATTACCTGCTTTCCGTTTTGATGTAGGTGGTTAAAAATATGAAAGAATACATCTTGCGTTCCAGCTTTTCCAGATAATAATTGAATATCATCTACAATAAGAACGTCTATGATCTGATAGAAATGTATAAAATCATTTCTATTATTCTTCTTTACAGATTCTATGTATTGCTGTGTAAATTTTTCAGCAGAAATATATAATACGGTTTTCTCCGGATATTTATCTTTAATATCTACACCAATAGCATGAGCTAAGTGCGTTTTTCCTAAACCAACTCCTCCAAAAATAAGTAAAGGGTTAAATGATGTTCCTCCAGGTTTGTTAGAAACTGCTAATCCTGCAGATCTTGCTAGTCTGTTAGATTCTCCTTCCAAAAAATTCTCGAAACTATAGTTAGGGTTTAATTGAGATTCTATCTTAACATTCCGAATTCCAGGAATTATAAATGGATTTCTAAGTTCCGGATTTTTATGTCTTACAGGAACATCTACTTCTTGAGAAGCAACATTGCTTCTTTGAGTACTAGGAATTTTTTCTGTGAATGGAAGTTTGTTGCCGTAGGTGTTTTCCATTTTGATCACATAGACCAATTTGGCTTTTTCACCTAATTCTCTTGTTAGAGAAACCTTTAAAAGCTTTACATAGTGCTCTTCCAACCATTCATAAAAGAATTTAGAAGGAACCTGTATGCTCAAGGCACAATCTGTAAGTTTTACTGCTTGTATCGGTTCAAACCAAGTTTTATAAGCCTGGGGTGTAATATTATCTTTGATAAAAGCTAGACAGCTATTCCAAACTGATTGCGCAGTTTTTGACATGCTTGTTTTCAGGTTATTTTAGGTTAGTACGTGGTTGCTTTTTCGGGATCGAAATCCTCCCAAATCTTGGTGGAACAAATATGTGAACAAATTATCTAATAAAAAAACCGTTTTGATGTTGACTTTTAATAAAAATTTACGCATACTTCCTTTCAGGTATGAAAGTACAAAACCTAACGCAATTAACTCCATAAAACTCCTATGAAAAGTCATCAAACCTATGTTAAAGTTAGATATGCAGAAACAGACCAAATGGGTGTGGTGCATCATGGAAATTATGCACAGTATTTAGAGATGGCCCGTATAGACTGGCTTGAGGAGCTAGGGGTGTCTTATGGATCTATGGAAAAAGATGGTATTATGCTACCTGTTTATGTAATGAGTTTCAAATTTTTGCAACCTGCACACTTTGAAGATACTTTAAGAATAGAAACGAAATTAATGGAACTGCCTAGAGTAAAAATTGGCTTTGAATATACTATCTATAATCAGAATGAGCAGCTAATAACAACGGCTTCTACGGTTCTAGTTTTTATGGATTCCATTACTAAAAGGCCGGTGAGATGTCCGCAGTTTTTACTTGAAAAATTAAAAGATTAGTCTTCCACTTTTTTTATTTCAACTTTATAAATACCTTTAAATTTATCAAATATGGCTTCTGCATCTTTTTTTCTAATTGCGATGTAGATTTTGCAATCTAAACCTAGATCTTGTTCAATTATATTAAGGTTGTGTTCTTTAATAACTCGCATTACGATATTCATTTCCGGATAATCAAATTGAAGCACAAAACGTTCATCAATGGTTCGTTTTAAAATATCACTAGCCTCCAACGCCAATTGGGCTGCAGTTTTATAAGCGTTTATCAAACCGCCAACGCCTAATTTGACTCCGCCAAAATATCGAACTACAACGATGAGGATATTAGTTACCTCAAAAGACTGAATTTGACCATAAATTGGCATCCCTGCAGAGTTTGAGGGCTCTCCATCATCATTAGCTCTAAATTGATGATCTTGAACTTCCTTACCTATCTGCCAGGCATAACACCAATGTCTAGCCTGGTGATGTTTCTTTCGTAATTCTTCTAAATGTATCTTGGCATCATCTTCAGAATGAATAGGAAAAGCATAGCCAAAGAATTTAGAGTTCTTGTCTTTAAATAAGATCTCTTCAGATGGTTTTGTAATGCTTTTATACGTGTCTTTCAAAATATGTAATTTTAACTGGTAGCTACTAAAATTATACTTAAAATAGCCAAGAATATACCAATCCAGTTTTTAGGAATTAAATGTTCTTTGAACAAAACTATACCAAGCAAGGTAGACACCAAAACAATGGCGACATTATTAATGGTAAATACGGTAGAACTTTCCATTCCTTCACTTCTTAAAGCTAAAACCAGAAAGTAAATAGAAAAGTAATTCGGAATACCTAAAGCAACACCGCCTAATAAGTTCCTTTTTGTAACTCTTAGGCGTCCTAAAAAGCCCTGAACAATTAAAACCATAACCCCTATGATACCTGCAATGGCAAAAATTGTGGATGAAAAAAGTGCAACTTCTGTCTTTGAAACATAGCTGGCTTCTAAAAATTTTATACTGGTATCTATTATTCCGCTACCCAAAAACACTAGGATCGGAAATATTAAATTCTCCTTTTTAATAGCAATTCCGCTTCTATTCTTAACAGAACTAAGATAAACAGCTACTAATGCAAGGATGATTCCGGCAGATTTCATTATGCCGCTACTTTCATTAAAATATAAAATACCGAATAGAACAGGGATGGCTACAGACATCTTAGTAGCAACTGAAACCACAGAAAGTCCGCTGCGCTGTGTAGTTATTGCGGCTAGATAAAAAACAACAATAAAGAGAACTCCTAATATTAATGTGCCTAGAAACCAATCTTTATGAGGTATAGCAGTAATGTCTGTGCTTTTTATAAAGCCAAAAAAGCCTACAGCACAGGCTATAAAATAATTTACAATAATTGCCTGAAGCGTATTAACTCCATATTTTTTGTAGAGATTAAAAACCACAAATATTATGCTGGATGATAAAATGCTAAGGAGAAGATATATCAAAATAGCTCTTTTTGGGAGGTGAATAGATCTATAATATCTTCTCGTGTAGGTTCTAAATTCCAAACATGGATGCCTAGTTCTTTTGCGGCATCTGTATTTGCAGAAGTATCATCTACAAACAAACACTCTTCCGGTTTTAACTGATGCTTGCTAAGCACGAATTCATAGATATTTCTGTTCGGTTTTCTATAGTGAATCTCATGAGAAAGATAGAAGGCATCAAAACAGTTCTTAAAATCTTCAAAGAACGGAACCTCTTGTTTTATCCAATCTATATGAATTTCATTGGTGTTGCTAAGTAAGATGAGTTGATAATCTTTTTCTTTGGAAAGTTTCTGAATAAATTTTAATCTGTACTCCGGGAAATCTTTTAAAATAGCATTCCAAGATCTTCTAAATTGATCTTTTTCAATAGCAGGATATCTATTGGTATAAGCGCCTAAAAACTCATCTGAAGTGATATGTCCCTGTTCATATTCAAGATTTGTTTGTTGCAACTCTTCAGAGATCTTTTCTATTTTTAAAGAGTTCAATTCTCTTTGAGTAGCAGATTTATCAAGATTTATAAATATATCTCCAAAATCGAATATGATGGTTTTAATCATTTTTGTAAATCTTTAAATAATCATTCTCTAAGTGCTGTTCCAGAACTTTTGTGCCTAATAAAAATGGAGAAGAAGTCCCCTTTAAAAATTGATTTTCTCCTGTAAAAACTCGCGCTTCATCCCAAAGGTTGGCGTCTATAAAAGTTTGAAGGGTTTTGCTCCCGCCTTCAATAATTACAGATTGAATGTGATGTTCATACAGAGTATTCATAATTTGAGAAGCAATCTCTTTTAGAAAATCTATTTTTTCAAAATATAATAAATTAAAATCTAGTTCTGGTTTAGAGTGCATACCACAAATTACAATGGTTTTAATGCTACCATCCAGAATTGCCGAATCTTTTGGGGTTCTTAAATTTTGATCTATTAGCACGCGGGTGGGATTTTTTCCTTCCCATAATCTGGAATTTAGTTTAGGATCGTCCATTACGGCAGTATTAGTTCCCACCAAGATTGCTTGTTCTTCACTTCTCCATTTATGAACCAGTTGCTTGGAGTATTGGTTGGTAATCCAAATTGGTTCTCTTTTATCTTTCTTCTCCGGGGCAAGAAATCCATCTTCAGATTGTGCCCATTTCAAGATCACATAAGGTCTCTTTTTTTGATGATAGGTAAAGAACCTTTTGTTAAGATCTTGTGCTTCTTTTTCTCTTACGCCCACAATTACTTCGCATCCGGCGCTTAGCAGTTTTTGAATTCCTCTACCAGATACTTCCGCAAAAGGATCTACCGTAGCAATAACAACTTTTTTAATTTCTTTAGCTATGATAAGATCACTACAGGGAGGAGTTTTTCCGTAGTGGCTGCAAGGTTCTAAACTCACATAAATAGTACTCTTCTTTAAAAGCGATTTGTCTTTAACTGAGGCAATTGCATTTACCTCTGCATGCGGCTCGCCTGCTTTATGATGCCAACCTTCACCAATAATTCTCCCTTGGTGTACAATTACACTGCCAACCATTGGGTTGGGATAGGTGTTTCCGAGGCCGTTTTGGGCCAATTCTATGCATCTATTTATATATTTTTCGTGTATCTTCACATCACAAAAATATGATTTATTCAGCAAAACATGAGTTTTAAAATTAGAGAGATACAACCGGAAGATAACCAGCAAATTGCAGCCTTAATACGAAAGGTGTTGGTAGAAATGGGAGTTCCTAAAGTGGGAACTGCTTATGAAGATAAATCTTTGGATGATATGTACAGTACGTATCAACATGATAAGATGCAATATTTTGTAGTAGAAGAAAATGGAACTCTTATTGGAGGTTCTGGAATTGCGCCATTAATAGGCTTAGAGGCTGAAGTGAGTGAACTACAAAAAATGTATTTTCTGCCTGAGGCAAGAGGGCGAGGTATTGGAGCGCATATGATGGAAACTTGTTTGCATTTTGCAAAGGCTCAAGGTTTTAAGCAGTGTTACCTAGAAACTCTTCCATATATGGAAAATGCGAGAAGACTTTATGGTAGATCAGGGTTTAGATCATTAGAAAAGCCAATGGGAGATACAGGGCATTACAACTGTACCATGTGGATGATAAAAGATCTATAGAGATAGTCATTTAATAAAACAAGATTGAAGGTTCTACAATTTAAAGATCAATTTATAAATGCCTTAAAAGAGGAATATCCCCCACAGGAGATCAATTCTTTTTTTAATTTATTAGCTACTTCATACTTAGGATTAACTCGATTAGAGATCGCTCTAGATCCAGCTTGTGTCATTGAAGATGAGGTTCTTATTAAATTTAAGGAGGCTCAACAAAGATTGGTTTGTCATGAGCCTATTCAATATATTCTTGGAGAGACAGAATTTTTTGGCCTTCAATTTAAAGTAAATGAAAATGTTCTAATTCCTAGACCTGAAACAGAAGAGTTGGTGCAATGGATTTTAGATGATCTAAATGAAAAGGAGGAAGAGCAATTTGAGATCTTAGAGATTGGCACCGGTACAGG
Organism: Gillisia sp. Hel1_33_143; assembly: GCF_900104765.1. Classification (GTDB taxonomy): domain Bacteria; phylum Bacteroidota; class Bacteroidia; order Flavobacteriales; family Flavobacteriaceae; genus Gillisia. The sequence continues at coordinate 3,435,783 of NZ_LT629737.1, read as the reverse complement.
TTGTATTCCAATTAGCCTTGCGCATCATTTAAAAAATTCTAAAATCTCTGCGGTAGACGTTTCAGAAAAAGCCTTAGCTATAGCTACAGATAATGCTAAGTGCAATAATGTTCATATATCTTTTAGTTTAAAAGACATTCTTGCCACAGATTTCTTGGATGAGAAGTTAGATGTTATTGTTTCCAATCCTCCATATGTAAGGGAATTGGAAAAAAAAGAAATGCATAGGAATGTTCTGGAGAATGAACCTCATTTGGCTTTGTATGTATCAGATGAAGATCCTCTGATATTTTACAGGAAAATTGGAATGTTGGCAAAATCTAGATTGAGAAAATCGGGAAGTTTATACTTTGAGATAAATCAATATTTAGCCAAAGAGACTTCCACGATGTTGCAGGAATTAGGTTTTAATACTGAAGTTAGAAAAGATATTTTTGGCAATGACCGAATGCTGAAAGCAAATTTAAAATAGAACTTTTCGTTAATGGAAAATAATTTAAAGAGCATCGCTGTTTTTTGTGCGAGTAGTGATGGGGAGGATGTAGAGATCTACAAAGAGGCTTATGCTGTTGGTGAATTTCTTGCTACGCATAATATAGAGGTTATTTATGGCGGAAGTAAACTTGGCCTAATGGGACAGGTTGCCAAAGGCGCTTTAGATAATAGTGGAAAAGTAACCGGTGTAATTCCAGACTTTTTAAAGACGAAAGAAGTGGCGCATACGCAATTATCTCAATTAATAACCACCAAAGATATGCACGAGCGAAAGCTTAAAATGCACGATCTTAGTGAAGGATTTATAGCGCTTCCCGGCGGATTTGGAACTTTGGAAGAATTGTTCGAAATTTTGACTTGGGGACAGTTAGGCTTGCATAAAAAACCGATAGGTATTTTGAATACTAATAATTATTATGATGAGCTTTTAGCAATGCTTCATAAAATGGTTGCCAAGAAATTGCTGAAAGAAGAAAACATGAGTTTGGTATTAGTTTCCGATAATATTGCAGATCTTTTGCAGAAGATGAAAGATTTTAAACCTATGCCGGTTCCAAAATGGATGAATAAAAATCAGACCTAAACGTCTTGATCTGAAGATGTAAACTACTCTATGAAGATAGAATTCCTAAATATTTATACTTCAAAACTGGAAGAGCAATTAAAATTCTTTCGGGATCTCTTCGGACTAAAAATTCAGAATTATACTGAAGAAAGTTTTGAGGTGCTGATAGGAACTTCAATTCTAAAACTTTCTAAAAAAGCTAATGCTACTCCATATCATATAGCTTTTCATATTCCAGATAAACTAGAGGAGATCGCCTTAGAATGGGTGAAAGAAAGAGTGGCTATTATTAAGAGTTACAATAATGAAATTGTAGATTTTAGTAACTGGGATGCTAAGTCACTTTACTTCTACGATAAAGACGAAAATATTTTAGAATTCATTTCAAGAAGAACGCTTAATTCGCCAAAATCTGCGATCTTTTCTGAAGAAAGTATTTTAGGGATTGCTGAAATTGGTCTGGCGACTTCTAACATTAGAAAAAGCTATGAATTTCTCAGTAAGAACTTTCAGCTTGAAAAGTTTGATGGAAATTTCGAAAAATTTTGTGCCATTGGAGATCCAGATGGTCTTATAATTACCATTAATAAAGATTTAAAAGACTGGTTTCCAGCTAACGATAAAGCTTATGCTTCAGGTTTTAGCTTAATATTCAGTCATCAAAATAATACACATCATTTACAATTCAAAAATGATGAATTGCACTACATATAAAATTTGTGTCCCATATTTTTCCGCTTAAAAGATGAAGATAGAAGAAAGAATTACTCAGCTCCGTAAAGATTTGCATCAGCATAATTATCATTATTACATTCTGGATAGCCCGGAAATAAGCGATTATGATTTTGATATGATGCTGGAAGAATTGCAGAAATTGGAAACGGAAAATCCTGAGTACAATGATCCAAATTCACCAACGCATAGAGTGGGTGGTGCGGTGACTAAGAATTTTGAAACGGTAGTTCACAATCATAGAATGTATTCTTTGTCTAATTCCTATTCAAAAGAAGAGTTGGAAGATTGGGAGAAGCGCGTTAAAAAGATGGTAGATGGAGATGTGGAATATGTTTGTGAATTAAAATATGATGGTGCTTCTATAAGCCTTACTTATGAAGATGGAAAACTAGTGAGGGCGGTAACTCGAGGAGATGGATTTCAAGGAGATGACGTTACCAATAATATTAAGACCATCAGATCTGTTCCTTTAAAATTAAAAGGAGATTTTCCGGAGAAATTTGATATTCGAGGTGAAATTGTGTTGCCTTTAGAAGGTTTTGTAGCAATGAATGCGGAACGTGTGGAACTTGGTGAAGAACCTTATGCTAACCCGAGAAATACAGCTTCGGGAAGTTTAAAACTTCAGGATAGTGCAGAGGTGGCTAAAAGACCTTTGGAATGTTTATTATACTCCATTATTGGCGAAAATATCAATTTAAAATCTCAAAATGAAGGCTTGGAAAAAGCTAGAAACTGGGGGTTTAAAGTTCCAAAAGAAGCAGAGCTGGTTAAGAATGTAGATGAGGTTTTACAATTTGTAAATTATTGGGAGAAGAACAGGCATGAGCTACCTTATGAGATAGATGGAGTAGTGGTGAAAGTGAATAATTTACATCAACAAGAGGAGTTGGGTACTACTGCCAAATCTCCAAGATGGGCTATTGCTTATAAATTTAAAGCAGAACAAGAATCTACTCTGTTAAAGCAGATCACCTATCAGGTAGGGAGAACCGGCGCCATTACTCCGGTAGCAAATTTGGATGCTGTTCAATTAGCCGGAACAGTAGTGAGAAGAGCTTCGCTGCATAATGCAGATCAAATTGCGAAATTAGATATTAGAGAAGGGGATACCGTTTTTGTAGAAAAAGGTGGTGAGATCATCCCAAAAATTGTAGGTGTAGATTTTACAAAACGAGATCCAGATTCTAAAGAAACCGAATATATTACTCATTGTCCGGAGTGTGATACAGCCTTGGTTAGAAAAGAAGGAGAAGCGCAACATTATTGTCCAAATGCAAATGGTTGTCCTCCTCAAATTACAGGAAGAATTCAGCATTATATCTCTAGAAAAGCGCTGGATATTGAAGGCCTTGGTGGAGAAACAGTGGCTTTATTGGTGAATGAAAACCTGATTAGTAATTACGCAGACCTTTATGCATTAAAGAAAGAAGATGTGATGCCCTTAGAGCGAATGGCAGAGAGATCTGCAGAAAATTTGATCCAAGGAATTGAGAAATCTAAAGAAATTCCGTTCGAGCGAGTTTTATTTGGATTGGGAATTAGATATGTTGGAGAAACGGTAGCTAAAAAACTAGCCAAACATTTTAAGAATATTCAGGCGTTATCTAAAGCGTCTTTGGAAGAATTGGTGAATGTAGACGAAATAGGGGGGCGTATTGCCCAAAGTGTGGTAGATTTCTTTTCTTCAGAAGAGAATGTTCACACTATAGAAAGATTGACAACTTATGGGGTGAAATTGGAAATTTCAGCTGAAAAATTGGCCAATCAAACCGATATTTTAAACGGAAACACATTTGTGATCTCTGGTGTTTTTGAAAAGATCTCCAGAAACGATCTTAAGAAATTAATAGAAGATAACGGCGGAAAAGTTTCAGGATCCATTTCAGCTAAAACAAATTTTTTAGTGGCAGGAGAAAATATGGGGCCAAGTAAATTGGCAAAAGCTGAAAAATTAGGGACTACCATTATTAGTGAAGATGAATTCTTAAAGATGGTTCCAGCTGCAAATTAATTGTTAGTTCGTAAAATAAACTAAAGTAAAAATGAGATTTTGAAGGAATTCAAAATCTCATTTTTTTACCAATGTTATAGTATGAGTCGTCAATAAATTCAGGGTGACGAAAGAATTGAAAATGGGGTTTAATTGAATTAATTTTAAACCGAAATACTTACTCCTTTGCTTTCAATATTGTTGTCATTATCTAAGTAGAAATCTATCCTGCCCAGATAAACTCCGTAGCAACCAACCTGATTCACCAGCACTTTTTTACCTGCTTTGTTGGTCTCGATAGTAGGGCGTTCTAAAAAGGTGTGGGTATGGCCACCAATTATTAGATCTATATTTTCTGTGGCTCTGGCTAATTTTATGTCAGAGATCTTATCCTCATTTTTGTATTCGTAACCCAAGTGAGAAAGACAAATTACAAGATCACATTTTAGTTCCTCTTTCAGAATTCTGGTCATATCCTGAGTTACTTCAATAGGGTCTAAATATTTAGTTTCCTTGTAAAGTTTATCTGTAACCAATCCTTTAAGTTCAATCCCTATCCCGAAGATACCAATCTTAACTCCATCTTTCATGTAGACTTTGTAAGGTGAGGTATGACCGTTCATTACAGTATCATTGAAATCATAATTTGAAATTAGGAAGTCGAAATCTGCATTTGGAAGTTGAGAATACAATCCGTCAATGCCATTATCAAAATCATGATTTCCTAGCGTTGCAGCATCATATTTTAACTTGCTCATTAATTTAAACTCCAATTCTCCACCGTAAAAATTAAAGAAAGGCGTTCCTTGAAAAATATCTCCTGCGTCTAAAAGCAGTGTGTTTGGATTTTCATTTCTTATTTGATGCACTAACGTTGCTCTTCTGGCAACACCACCCATATTTGGATTTTTAGGATCTTCCGGTCCAAAAGGTTCTATATGACTGTGTACATCGTTGGTATGTAAAATAGTAATATGTTTTCTAGAATTCTCTTTAAAAGACATCGTTAAACCACCCAAGCCAATAAAAGCTCCAGTTGCAGCGGTTTGCTGAATAAATGATCTTCTTTTCATGACTTACTTAATTTGAATATATCTATTGTCTTTTACGGTCTTAATGGTGTCCACCTTAATAAAATAATCTATAATCGCATTTCTGATCTTATAATCTGTTCGATAAAGATGTACAGGATCTTTAAAAAAGTTCATATTATCTCCGCCTTGCTGCAAATAATCTGAAGTTGCTACAAAGTAATTTTTTTGAGCATCCAGCGGTTTATCTTGAATTTTAGCATCTATCACTTTAAAATCTTTGTCCACTCTAATCTGAACTCCGCTTACAGGATGTGCAGTTTTAGCAACTTCCAGATATTGCAATAGTTCCTTCATTCTCTCCGGAGAAAGTTCGGCTATAACAATTTCATTTTCAAATGGCATAGCAGAATAGGCGGTTCTGGTAGTAATATTACCTTTTGCGATGGAAGACCGGATTCCGCCAAAATTTAGAAGTACCATATCTATAGTATTACCGGTTCTGCTTTTAAAAATAGGGTTAGCTTGCTCCAAAACCAGATCTGCCATCATATTACCAATAGGCGTATTTAGCGCTCCATCATTCTTTACCAGATTTGTTGGATTATAAGCCAATGCGCTATCCAGCACTTTTTCAATATGATTGGCATAGGGTTTTATGTAATTTTCTATAGAAGTGTCTGCAGCAATTTCATTATTTATTGCCAATCTATTTCCTTCTATAGTAGAAGTATGAAATTTTGCACTGTTGCAAGAAATTGTTCCTGCGATTACTGCCAATGCAACAATAGATCTCAAATTCATTTTAATTGGAATTAATTTAGAAGAGCACAAAGGTAGTAAGGTTTTTTATTTGACTTGTTATTTCATAGTCGAAATACACGGCCATAAGTTGATATAATTTTAATTCTAAATTAAAGTTTCACTATTAACAGCCTCTGAATATTAGATTTTTATATATTTACCGTCTTACAAAAATTTAAATGAAAGCGAGATATTTTGTTGCTATTATTGGGTTAATTCTGCTCTTTCTTAATTTTTTTGCTATTTATTTAAATATCGACTGGATTTCTAATACCGCTTATATAACCTTCTTCTTCCTTACAGTGCTTTACTATATTAATAAAACAGGAGTGAACAATGGCTTCTATTATCTGTTTATGCTAAGTACATTTCTGTCTTTTGTCTTTAGATTGTTTCATGGGCAATGGTTTAATGATGAGGTTTCATTAGTATTATTATCATTGGGGAATTTTGCGTTGATCATAGAAGCATCAAGATATGTAGAGATAAAAAATGCAGGAATATCTATGCAATTGTTTTTTCTTGGATTGGTAGGTATGAATGCCATGCTAATCTTTACGCATGTTTATGAGCTTAAAGCTTATATATCTAACAGCTCGGTATTCTATCTTTACTCTTTATATTATTTAAACTTATTGATCTTGGGCATCGTAGCGTTTCTATATTATTTGAATTCTTATTCAAAGAAATCTATGTATTTTATATCACTAACGTTAGCGTTGATGTTTGCAGACGTATTGAGAGATATGGATGTTTTCTATCTAAAGGATATGAGTGTAGAGCTAGCAGAGAACATCCTAAGATTTGCAGCAGCATTTTTCGCGGTTAAGTTCTTTACTACACGAGAAAAACAATTAAGACTTGTGAATTTTATCTAGTTCACACTAATATAGTACAGTAAAGCGTTATTAGTAATATGAAAGCCATCATAGCTTTAAATTGATATAATTGCATACAATAACTTTTGGATTATTGCCGATGTTAAGTTTTTGTCAGCTCTTATTGATCTAAACGAAAGCTTAGGGTGCTATGCTAAATCTTATAATTTAGGTTCGACTTGATCTAATAGATATAGTATTAAATGGGCTTAAATTTTTAGTGATTTTAAAGAGAATTTATTTGAAAAGAATTTTATTTAGTTCTTACTTTTGCTGAAGGTTTCGAACAATAAATAAGAGTTGCCTCATAATTGTGTTAATTGGAATGATTAGATGCTGATCTCTTTTTGCAGGCTTAGAACGTTATGAGTTTAATTGAACCGATATCTATATTTTTATAACAGCTTAAAATTAATTGTTGATGAATAATAAATTTAAAGGAACAGGGGTTGCTATTATTACTCCTTTTAAAACAGATCTATCTGTAGATGTAGAAGGATTAGCTTCATTGGTTAAACGGCAAATTGATAATGGTATAGATTATATAGTAGTTCTGGGAACTACAGGAGAGAGTGCTACTCTTACTAAAGGAGAAAAAGAACTTGTTAAGAATACTATAATTACTGCTAATAACGGGCAGCTACCTTTAGTATTGGGTATTGGAGGTAATGATACTGCAGGTTTAGTTAAAGAATTTCAGGATACAGATCTTACCAGTTTTGATGCCATCTTATCTGTTTCTCCCTTTTATAACAAGCCTACTCAAGAAGGGATTTATCAGCATTATAAAGCTTTAGCAGCTGTAGCTACAAAGCCAATAATCTTGTATAATGTTCCTGGTAGAACGGCTTCAAATATGTTGCCTACAACTATAAAACGTCTGGCTACAGACTTTAAGAATATTATTGGAGTAAAAGAAGCTGCCGGAGATATTGTTCAGGCTATGAAATTGATCGCAGCAGTACCTAAAGACTTTCTAGTGATCTCTGGAGATGATATGATCACGTTGCCAATGGTATTGGCAGGAGGTCATGGTGTGATCTCTGTAATAGGCCAAGGATTACCTTCAGAATTCTCTAAAATGGTGAATCTGGGATTAGAAAATAAGGTAAAAGAAGCGTACGAATTACATTATAAAATAGCACCGTCTATAGATATGATCTTTGCCGAGGGAAATCCTGCCGGGATCAAAGCTTTATTGCAGGTTAAAAACTGGACGGAAGATACTGTGAGGCTCCCACTAGTTGCAGCTTCAGAGAACTTAAAGAAAGAAATTGGAGACTTTGTTTCTAACTTTAAATAACAGATTTATTAATGAAATGCACGAGGCTCACTAAAGTTTTTATAATCTCATAGAAAAGAGTACTTTTGCAAGATGTTTTTACAAAAGATGAAAAAAGGTTTATTATTACTAAGTGTGTTTTTAATGTTGGTATCTTGTGGTGAGTACCAAAAAGTATTGAAAAATGAAGACGTTGGTGCAAAATACACTTTAGCCGAAAAGCTTTATAACGAAGGCAAAGCGGAAAATAGTAAAGCTAAGTTTAGAAAATCTTTAAGATTACTAGATCAAATTGTGCCTCAATATAGAGGGAAACCTCAGGGAGAGAAAGTAACTTTTATCTATGCAGATACGTATTATGAATTAGATGATAATTATAATGCAGGATATCAGTTCGAGCGTTTTACACAATCGTATCCTAACAGTGAAAAAATAGACGAAGCAGCTTTTAAGAGTGCTAAAAGTTATTATTTTCTATCTCCAAGATATGACCTAGATCAAACAGAAACAGTTAAAGCAGTAGAAGAGCTTCAAAAATACATAGATATGCATCCGGAAGGAGCCTATATAGCAGAAGCAAATACATTGGTAGCAGATTTAAGAGTAAAGCTTGAAAAGAAAGCTTTTGAGATCGCTAAGCAATATCACCATACCACCAATTATAAGTCTTCTATAGTAGCTTTTAATAATTTTATTACAGATTATCCAGGCTCTCCTTTTAAAGAAGCTGCGTATTACTATAGATTTGATTCTGCTTATGAGTTGGCGATCAATAGTTATCAATACTTAATGAAAGAGAGATTAGAAACGGCAGGTGGTTATTACAAGTCGTATAATAAATATTACCCTGAGGGAAGCGAGTATTACGAGCAGATACAGGTTTCAAATCAGGATTTAGAATCAAGACTACAAAATTTTTAATTATTTACCCATGATGGATTTAAAGAAAAGTAATGCGCCAATAAACACTACCACTATCGACAAGAATTTGGTAGATGCCCCTACAAACAATATCTATGAGGCTATTGCGATCATTTCTAAAAGAGCAACTCAGATTAACTCTGAGATCAAAAAAGAGCTTTTAGAAAAATTAGATGAGTTCGCTACTTATAATGACAGTCTAGATGAGGTTTTTGAGAACAAAGAGCAAATAGAGGTTTCTAAGTTCTACGAAAAATTACCTAAGCCACATTCTTTAGCAGTACAGGAGTGGCTAGAAGACAAGATCTATTACAGAGATACTACAGAAACTTCTGAAGAAGTATAATACATGGGGGTGCTAGAGGGCAAAAAAATACTGCTTGGAATTACCGCAGGTATTGCAGCGTATAAAACGGCTTCTTTAGTACGATTATTTGTAAAGTCTGGTGCAGAGGTTAAGGTTATTATGACTCCCGCTGCAAAGGATTTTATTACTCCTCTTACGCTTTCTACACTTTCTAAGAATGAAGTGGTCTCTTCTTTTACAGAAGATGATGAGAATGCCGTATGGAACAATCACGTAGAACTCGGCCTTTGGGCCGATTTTATGCTTATAGCCCCTGCCACAGCCAACACTATGGCTAAGATGGCAGGTGGTACAAGCAATAACCTATTGCTTGCAACCTATCTTTCTGCAAAATGTCCGGTGTATTTTGCTCCTGCTATGGATCTGGATATGTATCAGCATCCTGCAACTAAGAAAAGTCTAGATACCTTACAATCTTACGGCAATATTCTTATCCCTGCAGAATCTGGAGAACTTGCCAGTGGCTTAAAAGGGGAAGGTAGAATGGCAGAACCAGAAAATATAGTTGCCTTTATAGAGAATAGATTAAGTATTGATCTTCCTCTTAGAGGTAAAAAGATCTTAATAAGTGCCGGTCCCACCTACGAGGCTATAGATCCTGTAAGATTTATTGGCAATCACTCTAGTGGAAAAATGGGATATGAGATAGCAAAACAGGCTTTGGCATTGGGAGCTGAAGTTATTCTTGTTTCGGGTCCTACAAGTTTAGCCCTAGAAGCTAAAGAGCTTACCATTATTAGAGTTACCACAGCACAACAAATGTTTGAGGCTATGAACAGCAATTTTGAAAATGCTGACATTCTTATAGCTGCAGCTGCGGTTGCAGATTATAGACCCAAGACTGTTGCGGCTCAAAAGATGAAGAAGAAAGACACTTCTTTGCAGATAGAGCTAGAACCAACCATAGATATTTTAGCTACCTTAGGAAAGCAGAAAACCCATCAGAAATTAATTGGGTTTGCATTAGAGACCAATAATGAGCTGGAACATGCAAAAGGGAAATTAGAACGTAAAAATCTAGATTTTATAGTACTCAATTCTTTAAATGATAAAGGTGCCGGCTTTAAGTCTGATACCAACAAAATAACTATAGTTTCTAAAGAAGCGATTAAAACTTTTGAACTTAAGTCTAAGACAGAAGTTGCCAAAGATATTTTAAAAGAAGTAATTTCATTGATGCATGAATAAGATCGTTCTAGTTATTGTTTTCTTTTTGAGCCTGATCTCTGTAAGAGCTCAGGAATTAAATGCAGAGGTTATAGTTAATGCCGAACAAACAGGGCAGGCAAACTTATCGGTGTTTAAAACATTGCAAAGATCTCTTTCAGAATTCGTGAATCAAAATTCATGGACAGAGAATGGATTAAGAAACGAAGAACGTATAAGTTGTAGTTTCTTTATTAACATCACCAATTTTGAGAATCAAACATTTTCAGGAACCATACAGGTGCAATCTTCCAGACCGGTCTTTGGATCTACCTTTATAACTCCGGTTTTTAATTTTAATGATGAGCAATTCAACTTTACTTATCAGGAATTTGAACCTTTAAACTACAGTCAGAATTCATACACTTCCAATCTGGTTTCTGTTATGTCCTATTATATTTATACCATTTTAGGCCTGGATGCAGATTCTTTTGAGCAGGAAAGCGGAACTCCGTATTTTCAGGAAGCAAATAGAATTGTAACTACCGCCCAACAAGGTAATTCTGCAGGGTGGAAAGGTTCTGATGGAACCAGATCTAGATACAGACTTAATGCAGATCTACTTTCCGGAGCTTATTTAGATTATAGAACAGCTATCTACAAATATCATAGATTGGGGCTAGATGTTATGCATAAAGATCCGGTAGCAGGTAAGAAAGCTATTTCAGGATCCATTCAGAATTTAAAGAAAATGAATGAGAGCTGGCCAAATTCTTTATTAATGCGTGTATTCTTTGATGCGAAAGCACAGGAGATCGAGCAGATCTTTTCTGGAGGGCCAGAAGTTCCATTATCAGATCTTATTAGAGATCTTAATAGAATAGCGCCTATGTATGCTGAAAATTGGAGAAACATCCAATTCTAGCACTTTCCTTTTGATAGAGAATAAAATCTCACGTATCTTTATCCTTAAAATTCATACATCTTGTTGACCTCATTATCAATTAAAAATTATGCCTTGATTGAAGATATCAAGATCAATCTTCAGCAGGGTTTTACTATTATTACCGGAGAAACAGGAGCCGGGAAATCTATTATGTTAGGTGCTCTTGGTTTATTACTTGGTAAGCGTGCAGATTATAGCGGAATTAGAAATGCAGAAAATAAATGCGTAATAGAAGGCGTGTTCGAAATTTCTAATTATAAACTACAGTCCTTTTTTAAAAAGGAAGATCTGGACTATGAAACACAAACAATTATTCGAAGAGAAATATTAGCTTCAGGTAAGTCTAGAGCTTTTATAAACGATACTCCGGTTACGCTTCCTGTTTTAAGTAAGCTTGGAGATTTTCTAATAGACATTCACGGGCAACATCAAACCTTAAGCTTAGGTGAGAATCAATACCAATTTCAGGTTTTAGATACCTTGTCTAAAAATAAAGATCTGTTGCAGGAATATACTGCTGCATTAAGATCTTACAAAAAACTTCAGCAGCATTTATCAGAATTAAAAGAGTCTCAGGCGCAAGCTTTAAAAGAGCATGACTATAATGTATTTCTATTAAACGAGCTTGAAGAAGCTAGGTTAAAAAATGGAATGCAGGAGGAGTTGGAAGAACGCTTTGAAGAGTTGAGCAATGTAGAAACGCTCACAGAACATTTAGGGGCTGCCGTAAATTACATTCAGCAAGAAGAGATAGGAAGTTTAAGCAGTTTAAAGGAGGTGAGAAATAGCCTAAGTAAAATTGCCGGACTTTCTTCTAATTATACCTCGCTTAAAGAACGGGTAGAAAGCGTTATCATAGAATTAGATGATGTTGCGCAGGATCTGGAAACTTCTTTAGACAGAGTAGAAGCAAACCCCAAAGAGCTGGAAGAAGTAAACGCCAAATTGCAGGTGATCTATAATTTGCAAAAGAAGCATACTGCAGAAACTATACAGGAGCTTCTAGATATTGCTGCAAGTTTGCGCGAAAAAGTAGATCTTACAGAAAATGCAGAAGCAGATCTGGAAAAGGTAATTTTAGAAATAACCAATGCTAAGGTAGCTTTAACCAAGATAGCAAAAGAGATTCATGATAAAAGAGCAAAGGCAATTCCAGGCTTTATAGCCAAGGTAGAAAAGATCTTAACAGATCTTGGAATGCCAAACGCCAGATTAAAGATAGAGCTCAATTTTAAAGAGGAATATTTTAATAATGGTCAAGATCAATTATTATGGTATTTGTCTGCCAATAAAGGGGGAGATTTCAACGAGCTTAAAAAGGCTGCATCCGGAGGAGAATTATCTAGAATTATGCTGGCTGTAAAAAGCATTCTTGCTACACAAAGCAAATTACCTACCATTATCTTTGATGAAATAGATACAGGTGTTTCCGGAGATATTGCTCAAAAGATGGGAGATATTCTGCAGAGTATGGGAAGCAGTATGCAGGTGCTGGCAATTACTCACCTGCCGCAAATTGCAGGGAAGGGAAGCAAGCATTTCAAAATATTTAAAGAAGATATTAAAGATTCTACGGTTACAAAGATCAGAGAATTAGAAACAGGAGAAAGAATAAAAGAACTAGCAATGATGCTGGGTGGTAACACCCTTAGTGAATCGGCTATGGCGCATGCAAAATCGCTGCTTAATTAAATCTAGTTTGTTATCTTTACCCGCTTAATACAATACTAAAAAATCATTTACACATGTCATACAATCTACTAAAAGGAAAAAGAGGAATTATATTTGGAGCTCTAGATGAGAATTCTATTGCCTGGAAAACTGCAGAACGCGTTCATGAAGAAGGTGGAACTTTTGTACTAACCAATGCGCCAATTGCAATGAGAATGGGAAGCATTAAGCAATTAGCAGAAAAAACCAATTCTGAAATCATTCCTGCAGATGCTACTAAAGTAGAAGACTTGGAAAACCTTGTTACCAAAGCTCAGGAGATCTTGGGAGGCAAGATAGATTTTGTATTGCATTCTATTGGAATGTCTGTAAACGTGAGAAAAGGGAATCACTATACAGATATGAATTATGATTATACTCAAAAAGGTTGGGATGTTTCTGCTGTGTCTTTTCATAAAACCATGCAAGTGCTTTATAAGCAAGATGCCATGAATGAGTGGGGAAGTATTGTTGCATTAACCTATATGGCTGCACAAAGAGTTTTTCCAGATTATAATGATATGGCAGATAATAAGGCATATTTAGAATCTATAGCTCGTAGTTTTGGTTATTTCTTCGGAAAAGATAAAAAAGTAAGAGTAAATACTATTTCTCAATCTCCAACACCAACAACTGCAGGGCAGGGAGTAAAAGGATTTGATGGATTTATAGCTTATGCAGATAAGATGTCTCCTTTAGGAAATGCAACTGCTATGGATTGTGCAGATTATACCATTTCTCTTTTCTCGGATCTTACAAAAAGAGTAACCCTTCAAAATTTATATAACGATGGTGGATTCTCTAATATGGGAGTTAGCCAAGGGGTGATGGAAACATTTATGAAAGAAGAAGAATAGAGCTACATCTATTTTATTGATACTATTAGAAGCCCCGAGATATCGGGGTTTCACATTCCATAGCTTCACCTAATTAAAATCATAATCTAACAGCACTATGCAAATTCACTATTCTTTTATAATACCTGTATATAATAGGCCAGAAGAAATTAGGGAGTTGTTGCAAAGCATGGCAGTATTAGAATTTTCTGCACCTTTTGAGGTGGTGATCATAGAAGATGGTTCTACGATATCTTCTGAAGCGGTAGTTAAGGAGTTTGAGCAACTACTTCAAATTAACTACCACTACAAGCAAAATACCGGTCCTGGAGATTCCAGAAATTTTGGAATGATGCAGGCAAAAGGCAATTATTATATCATCTTAGATTCTGATGTTATTCTGCCTGCAAATTATTTGCAAGAAGTAGATTCTTATTTGTCTTCTCATTTTGTAGCCTGTTTTGGAGGTCCCGATGGAGCTCATGAGAGTTTTACCAAATTGCAAAAAGCAATTAATTACGCCATGACATCTTTCATAACCACTGGTGGTATTCGTGGAGGTAAAAAATCTGTTGGAAAGTTTCAGCCCAGAAGTTTTAATATGGGTCTTTCTAAGGAAGCATTTGAAGCTACTGGAGGTTTTGGGTTAATTCATCCGGGAGAAGATCCAGATCTTTCTTTAAGATTACTAGATTTAGGTTTTGAGAGTGTATTAATTCCTGATGCTATTGTGTTTCATAAACGGAGAATAGACTGGGATAAATTCTATGTACAGGTAAATAAGTTTGGAATGGTGCGCCCTATTCTTAATATCTGGCATCCTTCTTCTACAAAGATCACCTTCTGGTTCCCATCTTTATTTATGATAGGCTTATTGATATCTTTACTGTTCTTGCTCTTAGGAGTTCCATTTTTTATACTGTGCTATTTGCTATATTTTATAATAATAGGAGTAGATGCAGGAATTAAAAATAAAAGTTTATATATTGGAGTGGCAGCAATAAAAGCTACCTTTATTCAGTTTTTTGGGTACGGAACAGGATTTCTAAAAGCTATTTGGAAATTGAATTTTTTAAAAATGGAGCCTCAAAAAGCTTTTCCTAAGCTATTTTTTAAGAATGCAAAATAAAGTGAAAATACGTAAACCTTTAATAAAAAGAGGGCCTTTTAAAACCTTCCTTTTCTTTTTAGGCTTTTCTACAATGGTTTGGATATTCGTGCAATTCTCCAAAGAATACACAGAAGCGGTAGAGTTACCTATATCTTATATCAACGTACCTAAAGATAAGATCCTCTCTCCAGAGAATCCTTCCAAATTAGATCTTAGAGTTAAAGAGAACGGCTTGCATATTGCCTTTAATAGATTATTTCCAAAGGTGTTGTATCTAGATGTGAGCGATAGTAAGATGGAGAATGGGAAACTGATCTATAACCTGGAAGAACAAAAATCTGCACTATTATCTCAGCTTAATTTAGAATATGATAAGGCAGAGTTCCTAAAAAAGACCCTAAACATAAGCTACCAGCAAAGAGAAGTGAAAAAAGTTCCTATTCGCTCTAATTTAGAATTAGATTTTGCGGTGGGCTATTCTGCGCTAGACGATGTAGAATTTCAACCAGATTCTATTATGGTTAGTGGGCCTAAAGGAATATTAGACACATTATCTGAAGTACAGACCAAGGAGCTGCGTTTAGAAAATATCAATAATGATATAAGTGGAACGGTAAATCTAGACACTGCCAAGTTGGAGCGTCTTACCTTCTACCAAACTAAAATAGATTATACGTTACGTACCGATAAATTTACAGAAGGCAAAGTACAGGTTTCTATAGATCTTGTAAATGTGCCGGAGGGAATGAATGTAGTTATCTTTCCAAAAGAGGTAACCGTGATCTATCAGGTAAGTTTAAAGAAATTTAATAGCGTTAAGAAAGAAGATTTTAGGGTAATGGCAGATTTCAAAAATGCCGTAAACAGTGATGGTTATCTTCTGGTGCAGCTTACAGAGCAACCACCTCAGGTAAATAACGTAAGGCTAAACGAAAAGAAAATTCAATTTGTAATAAAGCGATGAAGATAGTTGGACTTACCGGAGGCATAGGAAGTGGAAAAACTACCGTCGCGAATTTTTTTAAAGACCTGGGAGTTCCGGTTTATATTGCAGATGATGCTGGCAAGAGACTTATGGCCACCTCAGAAGATGTGAAGAAGGCGGTGATCCATCTATTTGGAAAAGATGCATATATAGAGGGCTCTTTAAATAGAAAGCTGATAGCGGCAGAGGTTTTTAATGATGCCGAAAAATTAGAGCAACTTAACCAGATCGTACACCCCGCAGTAGCTAAAGATTTTTCAGAATGGCTAAGCCTTCAGAAATTTCCATATGTTATTTATGAAGCGGCAATCTTATTTGAAGCCGGAGGCTATAAAAAATGTGATCTGGTGCTACTGGTCACTGCTCCAAAAAAATCCCGACTAGAAAGAGTGCAGAAACGCGACCAAAGTTCGCTATCTGAAATTGAGGCTAGAATGCAGCATCAATGGAGCGATGAGCAGAAACAAGAATTGGCAAATTATGAGATCTTAAACATAGATCTGGATAATACAGAATCTCAAGTGAAGAATCTGCATGAAATTTTCTTAAATCCTATAAAAAAGTAAAACTTGTTTTGTTAACATTTGGTTAAACCGATAATGCTCTAAATGTTAAAATCTTACTTTTGAGGCATGAATAAAAAGTTATTCCTGCTTTTGATTGTGCTCATGAGTTTATCCCTTATCGGGATTATATTCGTGCAGGGTTACTGGATTAAAAGAACCGTAGAAGATAAGGAAGAACAATTTTCATATAACGCCAAGCAAATTCTAATTAGCGTTTCTAAAAAGCTTCAAAATCAGGAGATTGAAAACTTCTGGTTTGAATTTGCAGACAAAGACAGTACTTCTAGTGCATTGGATGAAGATCTTATAAATGGCTATTTTAAAACCGATGATGCTGCTAATGAAGATACAGATGGTGTTCTTCCCGGTGGTAGTATAGAAGAAGATAATAAGGTCTCTTCAGATTTTCTTGCCTATGCTCAGGATAGTGCGCAGGTATCTAAACTGATAAACAGAAGGGTTGAAGATATCTTTAATGATGAGAATGTAAAGCCAGATCAGGCAACTTCAGAAGAGCGATTAAATAGAATGATGAGAATGCGAGATGTGGAAAAAGATCTTTTAAGATCTTATATCTCAGAATTTACCTCTAGAATTCCTATTCACAAAAGACTTTCTAAAAGCAGAATAGAAGATTTAATAAGAAATGAATTGAAGAACTATAATCTAAATTCAGAATTTGAATTTGGGGTTTATAATAATTCGCTGGCAACCAAAGTTCATACAGATAATTTTGATATTGATGAACCTGCTACCTATAGTGTGCCTTTATTTGTAAGCAATGCCGGAGAGAGTAATTATCAGTTACTGGTTAATTTTACCGGCAAGAAAAAAGTAGTATTGTCTTCTGTTACTTTAATGGCAGTACTTTCTATTATTTTCACGCTTATAATCGTAATTGCATATTCTAGTGCCTTATCTCAATTGATAAAACAGCGACAGATCTCTCAGATCAAGACAGATTTTATTAATAATATGACGCATGAGTTCAAAACTCCTATTGCTACTATTAATCTGGCTTTAGATGCTATTAAAAATCCGAAGATCATAAACGATCAGGAAAAGGTAGCCCGGTATCTACAGATGATTCGCGATGAGAACAAGAGGATGCATGCACAGGTAGAGAACGTATTACAGATCTCTAAATTAGAGAAGAACGAACTAGACCTTAAGAAAGAAAGATTGCATTTACATGAGGTGGTTACAGATTCTATTACCCATGTAGAACTTATTGTAGAAGATAGAAATGGCTATATAAGAACTCATTTTGGTGCGCTGAAATCTTCTGTGCTGGCTAATGAAGATCACCTAACCAATGTAGTGGTGAACATTCTAGACAATGCTATAAAATATTCTGATGAAGCTCCAAAAATAGATATCTATACAGAGAATGTTAGAAATAATATTGTGATGAAGATTAGAGATCAGGGGGCGGGAATGTCTAAATCTGTT
Source organism: Gillisia sp. Hel1_33_143 (assembly GCF_900104765.1). GTDB lineage: Bacteria > Bacteroidota > Bacteroidia > Flavobacteriales > Flavobacteriaceae > Gillisia. The sequence goes on along the minus strand of NZ_LT629737.1, from coordinate 3,417,960 downwards.
CAGAAAAAAATATTTGAAAAATTCTACCGTGAGCATACGGGAGATATACATAACGTTAAAGGGCACGGACTGGGTCTTGCCTACGTAAAAAGAATCCTGGAAGATCACCACGCAACAATTCATGTGGAGAGCGAAAAGGGAAGAGGAAGCACATTTATAATAAAAATACCGTTAATAACATAGATATGGAAACTGAAAACAAGAAAATTTTACTAGTTGAAGACGATCCGAATTTTGGAACAGTCTTAAAAGATTATCTAGCAATGAATGACTATGAAGTTACTCATGCTAAGAATGGTATGGAAGGTTTTGAAAAGTTTAAAAAAGACGATTTTGATCTTTGCATACTAGATGTAATGATGCCTTATAAAGATGGATTTACATTAGCAAAAGAAATTCGCGATAAGAACGAAGATGTGCCAATTATCTTTCTTACCGCAAAGGCAATGAAAGAAGATGTATTAAAAGGATACAAAGTTGGGGCAGATGATTATCTGAACAAGCCTTTTGATAGTGAAGTTTTGTTGATGAAAATAAAGGCTATTATGCAGCGTAAAGCTACAGATAGCGTTGCAGACAGCAAACAATTTGAATTCCAGATTGGTGGATTTCATTTAAATTCTAAGTTGAGATTTTTAACTTACAATCAGCAAGAACCAATAAAACTTTCTCCAAAAGAGAATGAGTTACTGCGTTTACTGGCACTTCATGAAAATGATCTAATGCCAAGAGAACTTGCATTAACCAAGATCTGGAGAGATGATAATTACTTTACGTCTAGAAGTATGGATGTTTACATAGCAAAATTGCGTAAATATTTAAAGGTAGACGAGAATGTAGAGATCTTGAACATTCACGGAGAAGGGTTTAGACTTGTTGTAAAGAACAGAGAGAACACCGAAGCATAAAGAATTAGAATTTCAGTTTCTAAAAGAGGCTGTATAAAGGGTAGTTTTGGGGAATTTGAGGTTCATTTCATGTACTATGAAAAGAGCCGGGAAGCCTTATGAATAACTTTTATACAGCCTCTTTGTATTTAAATGTTAACAGCTTAAGATCTTAATTTTAGAGATTGGGTACTATATTTGCATCACCCTACATAACGCAATGAAAGATTATTTTAACCACAGCTTACCTACAGGCAACATACAGAACGCTCGTTTTGTAAATAGGGTAGTGGTTTTCGTTATGTTCTTCTTTTCTATGCTGTTTTTTTCTGAAGGAATGTTGGGGCAGAATGGAGTAACAATAAGTTCTACAGCCTCCGATCCAACCCGTCAGAACCCTATACCTATTGAAATAAAATTTGATCAACCAATAAATTTTTTCGAACAAAGTGATATTTCTCTTGTAAACGGCAGTTTATCAGATTTTATTATTCAAACCCCTGGATTTAATTGGTATAAAAAAATTGATATTGATAACTTTAAAGTAGGTATTGCAGATATTTTTAACATTGAAGCGAAAACGAATAGATTAGTTATTTCAGTTGCTACAAATGATATAGGAGAAATATTTGTTTTGACTTTTGGTAATGGAATTATTAAATATGATTTGAATGGTATAAAATCACAATTTATAAATGGAAATAATTTAGAGAGTCCTTTGGATTTAGCCATTAATAAAGAAGGTAAAATTTTTGTTGCAGATAATGGTCAAGCTAGGCAAATTAAAGTTTTTTCCCCAGCAGGCGTTTATTTGTCTAATGAAAATATTGGTAATGGTAATGCGGGAAATAGTAAAAATAATTTCTATGGACCTGTAGGCTTAACTTTTGACGATGAGGATAATTTGTATGTTGCAGATTCGTATTCTGGCTCGGATACAAGTTCTTTTGATAGATATTCTATAAAAATATATTACAAGGATGGAACTTATGCACGTTTAATTAGGGATTCTGGACAAGAAATATTTAATCCATATCGAGTTGCGGTAGATAAACAAAAGAATATTTATATAAGTGATTCCGGAGGAACTAATGGGAGAGTTATCATATTTGATGCAAATCTTAAATATCTCGATAAAATTGAAGGAGTATCAGATAATTTGGGTTCACCAGGAAGTATAGTTATAGATGAATATGGATTTATATATATTGCGGATTTAGGAAATGATTTAAGTATTACAGAAATATTTGATTCGAAAGATAATCCAGAGGATTTATTAGATGTTTTTCCTATTATACGAGATGGAATAAAGAAAGAAGATTTTAGCATTAAAGTTTATAATTCAAATAGAAATTTTATAGCTAGAATAATAAAAGAAGTTGATTTACCAATAGATTTAGGCTTAGATCCTTGTGGAAGCTTAATAATCAATAACGCTATATTTGATGGAAAAATTTTTGGTCCAATTCCCGATCTTAATTTTGATTTCGAGCTAGAATTTTACAACAGATTGCCAGATACTTTTACAGCAAATCTGACTATTTCTGAGGAGTGTGAATCAGCAAAAATTAATATTCCATCAAATGTTTCGGTAAATGCAGATTGCTCAAATAATATGGAATCTAATAATTTCGAAATTGCTTGGGATAATACTAATCCGGTAAATAGAATCGATTGTCCACAAGATCAAATAGGTACACTTACTAATGGAAGTTTTGAGTTATTAGACTATACAAGTTTGGTTGATTTTGAAGATAATTGTGATAATAATTTGGAATTCGTTCAAGATCCTCCTCAAGGCACTTCCATTAGTTCTACAGAAGAAGTTACTATTTACGCTATAGATGATGCCTTGAATGTTTCAGAAAGTTGCACGTTTAGCGTGGTTATAGATGATGAAGTAGTCAACCCATCTTTCACTTGCCCAGATTCGAATGACAATATAATTTTGGAATTTGATGAAAACTGTAATTTTGAGGTTCCAGAGTATTTTAGTAGAATCACAAATTTTCAAAATTTTGAGAAGGATCCTTATTTCAATCAAACAGAAACCAGAAACGGGAATACGTTAATCGTAAATATTGAAATTTTTGATGGAGAAGAAGGAAATTTGGTTGGAGAGTGTAATTTAATCGTTGACCTTATTGATGTTACTCCTCCGCAATTTACTTTATGTAGTCTTCAAGATATTTATGTAGCACTTGAAAATGGAGAAACCTACTCAGTTCCAGATTTTGTTTCGCAATTAACAGCAAGAGATAATTGCGATTCAAATCCAGTCATAACTCAAAGTATTGTTGCGGGAACTCAAATTTCTGAATCAGTAACAATCACATTAGTTGCGAAGGATGAATTTAATAATGAATCTAATCCTTGCATAGTTCAAATAGTAATTGAGGAAAAACTTGATCCAACATTTGAATGCCCAGATCCAAATGTGGTTACCATACTTCCGCTAGATGAGAATTGTGATTATGATGAACCAGATTATTCAAACAAGATCACGAATCCAAAATATTTTATTGAAGAGGCTTTTTTTATTCAGACTTCTAGCAGAACAGATAATACATTAAATGTTCAAATAGAGGTATATGATGGACAGGGTGGTGAGTACATTGGCAAATGCGAATTTCCGGTTACATTACAAGATCAAATTCCTGCAGATGTAAAATGTCTAGAAGATAAACTAATACCATATACAGATAGTAAATCTTTCAGACTAGAAGATTATAGAGAACAACTCACTATCTCAGATAATTGTTCTTCAAATTTTGAAATTGTACAGTCGCCTGCTCCGGGAACAATTATTACAGATAATACTACGGTGAACTTTAGCGTTACAGATGAGAATAACAACCAATCTGGTTGTAGTTTTAAAATCAAATTCTTTAAAGAATCTGAACTTCAAATTCTTAACTGCCCGGGAGATCAGTTTTTTCAAGTAGATGAAAACTGCAGTTATGCAATTCCGGATATCGCTTCTACAATAAATACTAATATAGAAGGCGCAACGGTAACTCAAAATATTACTGCAGGATTTGAAGTGAACGGAAATCTAACATTAACCATCACTGCTAAATTTGAAGATCAGGAAGACACTTGCGAAGTAAAATTGATAACCACAGATGCTATATTTCCTACCATAGAATGCCCTGCAGATCAAACAGAAATGGTGCAGCAGGGAGAAGGTTTTCAATTGCCAAATTATATATTGAATGCTGTTTATGATGATAACTGCTTTATCCAAGAATTAAAACAGCAACCCGATGTTGGTACCGTGATCTATGAGACTACAGAAATTATATTAACGGTGGTAGATAATTACGGGAATTCAACAGACTGTACGTTTAGCGTAAATATAGTTACCGAAAACCCAGATCTACAAATTACATGCTTAGAAGATCAAACCGCAAATTTAGATATTAATTGTCAATTTCAATTACCAGATTATACGCAACAGGCACAGGCTAATTTTGACGCTGCTATTACACAATCTCCACTTCCGGGTTCTTTAATAAGCTCAGGTACAGAAATCACTTTAACCGCCACAGGAGATAGCGGGCAAACCAGCTGCTCTTTTAATATAGATGTGGTAGATACTACTCCGCCGGTAGTAAATTGTGTGGGGACTATAAACTTAAGGTTAAACGCTGGGGGAACTGCTAGTTTGTCTCCTCAAGATCTGGATGATACTACTTTTGATGCCTGTGGTAGTATTTTAAGAACACTTTCTAAGTCAGATTTTTCTGTAGAAGATCTGGGGACAAACACAGTAAGATTAACAGTAACAGATGCTTCGGGAAATTCAGGTTTCTGTGACACAACCGTAAATGTATTGCCTTATGAGGAAAATGCTATAGATTTTACGTGTAAAGAATCTTTTATACTTCAATTAGATGAAAATGGAGAAGCTCAACTTTCTTCTGAAGATCTATATACCGGTACGGCAGGAAATTATCAGTTTAGTGTAGATAAAACCTCTTTTACGTGTGCAGATAAAGGCAGTAATACGGTTACTCTGTATTATAGCGATGGTAACACCGGTGGTAATTGTAGGGTAGAAGTTGTGGTAGAAGATCTTCTTCCACCTGTGGTAAGAACTAAAGATATAAGCATTACCCTAGAGGCTAATGGTACTGCCAGCATCACCCCAGAAATGCTTGATAATGGTTCTATAGATAATTGTGGAGATATAAGGCTGTTCTTGGATAAAACAGATTTTACATGTAGCGATCTTGGTGAAAATAGTGTGATCTTAAGAGCGCATGATGGTAGCAGTAATTCTGCTAGTGCCACAGCTACAGTTACCGTACTTGGAAATTGCCAGGAGCCGCCAGTTACGCCTACAGGGCCAGGTTACATTTTTATATATCCTAACCCAACAGATGGGCCTTTTTCTTATTATCTGCCTGCGGGTATCGTATTGGAGAAAGTTGAGGTTTATGATATGCAGGGAAAATATATTACCACCACCTTATTTGAGGAAGGAACGGTGCAATATAAGATGAACCTTAGCTATTTACAAAGCGCGGTTTATGTGCTTAAATTATATACCAATAAGGAAGAACTTATTTTAAGGGTTATAGTGAGATAATAACTATTCCATATTAAATCTAAGATAAGCTATGATCTCTTCTGCAGGAGTTTCATGCTCGAACCACTTTATAGTTTCATCTTTTCTGAACCAGGTGAGCTGTCTTTTAGCAAATCTGCGGGTATTCTTTTTAATTTCTTCTACAGCTGCTTCCAGATCCATCCTGCCTTCAAAAAATGCGAATAGTTCTTTGTAGCCAACAGTATTAAGAGCATTTAATTTTCGTTTCTGATATAAAGATTGAGCTTCATCCAGCAAGCCTTCATCCATCATAATATCTACCCTTCGGTTTATTCTGTTATAAATTATCTCTCTCGGGGCAGTAAGTCCAATAGATATGGTCTTGAAACTTCTGGTTTTCTTCGGCTTGTTCAGAAACGAAGAAAAAGTACTTCCTGTTCCTATACAGATCTCTAAGGCTCTAATAACTCTGTGAGGATTGTCTGTATCTATTTTTGCAAAATATTCAGGATCTAGCTCTCGTAATTTCAATTTTAAAGGAGCAATGCCTTCTTCTTGAAGTTGTAAATTTAGGGCTGCTCTTATGTCTGCATCTACTTCCGGAAATTCATCCAGACCTTCAGTAAAACTTTTTACATAAAGTCCGCTGCCACCCACCAGAATCAATACCTCTTTATTTTCAAAAAGTGCTTCTGATGTGCTGATAGCTTCCTTTTCAAAATCTCCTACAGAATAATCATCTTCTATAGAGATGTGCTGAATAAAATGATGCGGAGCTTGAGCCAGCTCTTCGTTGCTTGGCGCAGCAGTACCTATAGACATTTCTTTATAGAACTGTCTGGAATCTGCAGATATGATCTCTGTGTTAAATGCATTGGCGAGTTTTATACTTAGCGCTGTCTTTCCAATTGCCGTTGGTCCTAAAACGTTTATTACGTATCTATTCTCCATTTTAATTAAAGGCTATGCCCGCATTTATGGCAAAATTCTGCTCTGTTAAGGTGATTGCTTTCTGCACAATTAGGACAAGATTGAGTATTTACCTGTTTTTCTGAAGTGGTATCCATAGAAAACTCAGAACTTACAATTCCTGTAGGTACCGCAATAATTCCGTAACCCATGATCATGATGAACGAAGCAATGAACTGGCCTAGCGGAGTAACCGGATGTATATCTCCAAAACCTACCGTGGTGAGCGTAACTATACACCAATAAACCCCAACAGGTATGCTAGTAAACCCATGTTCCGGACCTTCTACCAGATACATTAAGGTTCCCATGATAATGCAGATTATTAACACCGCAAATAAGAAAACCAGAATCTTTGGCTGACTGCTCTTTAGCGCCCGCATTAGTTTATTAGACTCGCCAATATATCTTGAGATCTTTAAGATCCTGAACACTCTTAGCAATCTAAGTGCTCTAATAGCGAATAGCATATTGTAACCACCAAAGAAGAAAGCTAAATAAGAAGGAAGCGTAGAAAGAAGGTCTATAATACCATAAAAACTAAAGATGTATTTTCTGGGTTTCTTTATAGACACTATCCTCAATACATATTCTATGGTAAAGAAAAATGTAATGATCCACTCTGTGATATAGAATTCCTGTCTGTATTTAAGATTAACAGGAGCTATGCTTTCTAACATTACCAGTACAATACTTAATACTATAGCAACCAGAAGAACAATATCGAACAGTTTCCCCATGGGAGTATCTGCTTCATAGATTACTTCATGGAGCTTAGCTTTCCAGGCCGGATAAGATTTTTTAGTTTTCAATATATAGTTTCTACTAAATAGATATTTGTGTTTAGCTATTCTCTTTAAGAACAATTAAAGATTGATCTTGGATCTCTAAAATATGGTCAAAAAACTCTTTAAGATAAGGATAATATGCCGAAGGATAAACTGCCTTTGGGAAAGTGACCCTTAAAACTACCATCACGTCTGTTTCAGAAACCTTTCTTGTAGAGAATTGAATAGATCCTCCATTTTCCGGTAAGGAGTAAGCTTTAGATTCTGGTAATTCTACCAGCGTATGATCTTCTGGTAATTTTATTTTGGCGTAATAATAATAGCCATCTTTAAATCCAAAATCTATAGGATAATTTCTTTCTTTAAGTGTAAAAGGATTTTTGTCAAAAAGCTTAAAGCTGAAGGGGTTAAAATAGATCATTCCATTCACTTTTTGAGAATGATTTTTCAAGGAATAATCTATGCTTAAAGGTTCTTCGATCTCTTTTTGATTATAGATCTCAAAATTGCTTGATGTGGTAAAGCTCATAGGAGTCGAGATCTTATTAAAGACCTGCTCTTTGCTTATTTCCTGCAGATCATTTCTTACCTGTAGCGCATGATATCCACTAAAAGATTGCTTAGAATGTCCACTTGCAGTCCCGTCTTTATAGATAGCTAAAGAATCTTTATAAGTAACATTAGAATATATCTTGGCATTTATATCTATCCAAGAACTTTCTGAATCAAAATCTATAAGTCTGGCGTAAGAGTTCAATGCTCTAAAAGGAATCATTCCAAATTCTATATTCTTTTCAGAAGCATCTAATAAGTAAGGAGTGTTTTCTAATTCTAATTGTACCATCAAATAATTGAAATCTGATAATATTGGATACAGTTTAGTAGGAGTTCCATTGTTTCTGGTAGAACTTAATACTGGTTTAACTGTAAATCCTTCATTCTCATAAATATTATGAAGTAGAATATTTATGGAAGCAATAGTTCCAGATTTATCTTTAATGATATCTTTTAAGTTCATATCGTAAAAGATCTTATAACTGCCATTCCAGCTATAAGTGTTTTTTACAAAATTGAAGATCTCCTGTGCTTTTTCCAAGCCTTTAGGCATCGATCTGATATTTTCAGGAAGCAGATCTTCTACCAGAGAAGTGCGCTTTAATTGCTTTCCCAGACCATTATCAAATTTTATTTCTTTATCTACATCTTCCCAGGATTTGGTATATTTTCTAACATATCCGTCTAGTTGAGTGATAGATTGCAGTTCATATTCTATTCTAGATACATAATTATGGCTAGAGGTTAGATGGGATTCTGCTATAAATGCTGGAATATTGTTCATTACATATTTAGTAACCATACAATCTGCCGGAACTGCTAATTTTGAAGTAAAGAAGCATCGCTTTTGAATATCGCTTTCCTGAGAAGCTAATTTAAGTTCTCCAATTTTTTGAATATTGTACTTATAATTCCCTGGAATTTTGCTGTTGAATTCACTATAAACCTTTGGAATATCGGTTTGAAACCACCAGGTTTGAAAATTAAAAATAAAAGGAGATTCTTTTGTATAAGAGTACACCAAAACAGCTCCTGGTTTTAAAGCCGGAAAAGTAAAGCTCACCATGTCTTGATATGTATTTTCTTCTGTATATATCTGGGAGTCTAATAACTTCTTTTCTTTTCTAATTCCGTCTTCCAGATAATAAGTGGTAGCTACAATGTCTTTGATCTTCTGCCTGTCGCTCTCAGATTTAGAAAGTCTTATTTTGATATTTGCAGTATCGTAACCTTCATTATTTAAGATCTTAATTTTAGCTTCATACCTTGTTACTATCCCATGATCATTAACATCTTGAAATTCTGTTTCACCTTTTTCATAAATATAAAAAGCATTAGCAGCAGCATCTTTCTCGTAGCTAGTAGCGTTTAGATCATATTCTGATACCTCAGAATTTTTAATATTGAAGCTTTGTTGAGCGTATATGCAAAGGTTAAAAAGTAAAAAGAGGGGGAGTAAAAATTTAGTCATTTGTTTGCAGTTGGATGATCTTAAGTTTCTTGTTCCTTCTTAAATAACTCTGAATGATATGACGTACATCCCTGTCATTTTTCATAGGAGTTATTATAGACCTCACAATTTCGAGGTTATTCAGTTGGTAATTCAAATTGAAATATCCTACACCTTTAAATTCTCCATTTTCCACAAGCAAGGCGCTTTTTTCATCTACCTCACGGCCACGGTCTACCACCAGCATGTTTTGATCTTTATAACTATATATTTCTATAAGTTCTCTTACCCGTGCATTATAGTCTAATGGCGATTCTAGATCTATACAGGCACCATGACAATTCTTTATGGTGTATCCAAAACATTTCCCGGTTCCTAGCTCCAAGCCGCATAATCTATCACATAGATTGTAAGAGGAGATCATGTTTCTAAGCGTAGATTTTGCCTGCTGCATATTAGAAAAAGTGGTAACATTACTCTTTCTGGCATCTGCTCTTGCAATCTTTAGGTTGATATAACCTTTCTCATCAACAAATTGATAGAGGGCGTAGCTAAAAATAGGTTTGTTAGAAGTCTTATTATATTTTGGTTTATTCTGTTTTACCTCTTCATTTTCTTTAAGGAGAGCTATAAGTTCATTACCGGTAGCTTCAAAGCTTACCGCTGCAACTTCTTTTTGGAGTTCTTTTGCCTTAAGATTATCGTTGGTAAAATGCTGATTTACTTTTTTGCGGATATTCTTGCTCTTACCAATATAAATAATGTCTCCATCACTATTGTGAAGATAATATACCCCGGTTATTGCAGGAAGTTCTTCTAATAACTGAACAAGTTTTGTGTCTAATTGCTTTGAAGGTTCATTTTTAACCGATTCTTTTAAGATCTCTTTTTGAGAATCTTTAGCCAGCAACATTTTGAATAATTTCACTGTTGCCTGCGCATCTCCATTTGCGCGATGCCTGTCACTTAATGGAATTCCCAAAGCTCTCACAAGTTTTCCAAGGCTATAAGACGTCTGACCCGGAATAAGCTTTTTAGATAATTCTACAGTACAAAGCGTTTTACGCTCATAATCAAAACCAAGACGTCTAAATTCTAATCTTAGTATTCTATGATCAAATTTGGCATTATGGGCTACCACAATACAATCCTTAGTGATCTCTACAATGCGTTTTGCTACCTCATAGAATTTGGGTGCATTGCGCAACATATCGTTATTTATACCGGTAAGTCCTACTACAAAAGGTTGTATGGGTTGCTCCGGGTTTACAAGACTAATAAATTGATCTATTACCGTATGCCCATCAAATTTATAAATGGCAATTTCGGTAATTCCTTCTTCATTATACTTCCCGCCGGTGGTTTCTATGTCTAATATTGCGTACAAATATGATCCTTCTTCTTAATTATAATTTCTCTCTCCAAAAATAGCACTTCCTATTCTAACCATAGTGCTGCCACATTCTACTGCCAACTGATAATCTCCACTCATCCCCATAGATAAGGTCTTCATCTTTGGATACGTTTGCTGGAATTCTGTAAAAACAGAATGTAAATATGAAAACTCTTTTTTAACCTGATCCATATCATCGGTAAAGGTTGCCATACCCATTAATCCGCTAACCTCAACATTTTCAAATTTTGCAAAAGCTTCAGAATCTAAGATCTCTTTAGCTTCATCTTTTGAGATCCCAAATTTAGAATCTTCATCGGCTATTTTTATCTGAAGCAAACATTTTATGGTACGTTCGTTCTTTTTAGCTTCTTTATTAATCTCTTTAAGAAGCTTTAAGCTGTCTACAGCATGAATAAGAGCAATGTAAGGCGCCATATACTTTACCTTGTTGCGCTGCACGTGGCCAACCATGTGCCATTCTATATCTTTTGGCAAGGCTTCCCATTTATCTGTCATTTCCTGGATCTTGTTTTCACCAAAAATGCGTTGCCCTGCATTATAAGCTTCTTCCAGATCTTCATTTGGTTTAGTCTTGGAAATGGCTACCAAGGAAACATCACCAAGTTCTTCTTTATATTGTTTTATATTTTCTGAAATGCTCATGCTGTTATATGTTGTAATTTTAAATCTATATTATTGCGCTGTCATTATTCCATCTTCATAGAAATGCTTTTATAGGAAGGACATACACTCGAAAGAATTGAGAACTTAAAAAGAGATCAGCAAATTTTAAAACTCATAGATGGTAAGTCCGCTTCTTAATTTAGGTTCTATATAGGTGCTTTTAGGAGGCATAATAAGACCTTCATCTGCAACTTTCTTTATTTCTTCTATAGTGAGTGGTAGCATTCCAAAGCCAACGGCAAAGGTTCCATTATCTACCTGAGATTTCATTTCTATAAGATCATTCTTTCCGTGAATATAGGCAATCCTACTATCATTTCTAAGATCTATAATTCCCAAAATAGGTTTTAAGATCTTTTCATATAAAATATTAGTATCCAAAGTGCTTAAGGAGTCTGTAAATTCATATCCTGTTTTTCTAAGATATAGCGAGTAAAATTCGCCATCTAGATACATATTGAAGTGATGCTTGCTCGTAGGCGCATAGGTCTCAAAATTCCTGTTCTCAATTCTAAACCATTCATCTAGCTGCATAAGGAATTCTTCTTTACTCAACCCATTAAGGTCTGTAACCATCCTACTATACTCATAGATCTTTAAATTGCTCTCTGCAATTAGATAGCTCATAAAATAATTATAGCTCTCTTCCCCGGTATGCTCAGGATTGGCTTGCATAGATTCATTTGCCAATAAGCAAGAAGAAGCACTTCTATGGTGGCCATCTGCTATATACAGATGTGGCATCGTTTCAAATTCTGCCTTTATCTTATTTACATTAATTTCATCATCTATTTTCCACAGGTAATGAGTTTCCTTATTATGGGTAGTAAACTCATATTCCGGGATCTCCTTCATAGCCTGTGCCAGAATATTATTGATAACCTCAGAATCTGGATACGTAAGCAATACCGGCTCCGTATTAAATCCTACTACTTTTAGATAATCTTTAAAAAGTGTTTCTCTGTATTCTATAGTGTCTTCGTGCTTTTTTATAAGGTTGTTCTTATAATCTTCTACACTTGCTGCAGCTATAATTCCGCAAAATACCTGACTTCTAGCAATAATCTTGTAGAGATAATAGCACGGAGTTTCATCTCTGGTAAATATCTCCTCTTCTTTAAACTCGAGATAGCGATTCTTAACCAATTGAAATCTTTTTTCTCCTGTTATTTCATGCTGAAATTTATATCCGGGATTGATAATATGTAAAAAAGAATATGGATTGTATTCCAATTGCGCCGTAAGTTCGCCTATGCTATAATCTTCATACGGTCTTGATGCAACGAGTCCTGCCTTGTCACTGGTAGGGCGAACTGCTCTAAAGGGAATGATCTTGGTCAAATTCTGAAAATAGGTATAATAGATCAGAAGTTAGGATCTGCATTCTAACTTCTGATCTTTAAAATCTTTATATAAATTGAGCTGATACTTTTTCAGCCTTTCTGCTCTCGGAATAATCGTAGAAACCTTCACCAGATTTCGCTCCTAATTTTCCGGCTCTCACCATATTTACCAATAATGGGCATGGTGCATATTTTGGATTTTTAAAGCCGTTGTACATTACTTCTAAAATAGAAAGACATACATCTAAACCTATAAAATCTGCAAGTTGTAAGGGACCCATTGGGTGTGCCATTCCTAACTTCATTACCGTATCTATTTCATATACTCCGGCAACATCATTATACAAGGTCTCTATTGCCTCGTTTATCATTGGCATTAAAATTCTATTGGCTACAAATCCAGGATAATCATTTACTTCTACCGGAACTTTATTCAATTTTTCTGAAAGCTCCATAATATCTTTCGTTACTTTATCTGAAGTATTATACCCTCTAATGATCTCTACCAATTTCATAACCGGTACTGGATTCATAAAGTGCATTCCAATAACTCTTTCCGGATAAGAAACCTCTGCTGCGATCTGGGTAATAGAGATCGAAGAAGTATTACTGGCTAGAATAGTGTCTTTAGAACAGTTAATGTCTAGCTGCTTAAAGATCTTTAATTTAAGATCTACATTTTCTGTAGCTGCTTCTACAATAAGATCTACATCTTTAACGCCACTAGGTATATCTATAAAAGTTGAAATGTTATTTAAAGTTTCAGCTTTTTCATTTTCAGAGATCTTCTCTTTAGAAACCATTCTGTCTAGATTCTTAGAAATGGTATCCAAGCCTTTTTGAAGACTTTCTTTAGAAATATCTATAAGGTTAACTTTATATCCAAATTGTGCAAACGTATGTGCAATACCGTTACCCATGGTTCCGGCTCCTATTACTGCTATATTTTTCATTATTTAAATTTTTATAATTGGAGGTTTAAAAAAATCCTCTATTCTTTATTACTTGAAATTCTGATAGCGTTTATTTTTTAAAACTATCTATAACCATATTGGCAATACGCAATGCTTCTGCACCCTGTTCTAAACTTACTATGGGAGTTGTATCGTTATTTATGGCATCTGCAAAGGTTTCTAACTCATCTAAAATAGCATTGTGCTCTTCAACCCTAGGGTTGTCAAAATAGATCTGCTTTTTGATACCTTCAGCATTTTGTAAGATCATGGCAAAATCATCTGGTGTTTCCGGTGCATCCTTCATCTTTACCACCTCACAGTTTCGCTCTAAGAAATCTACAGAAATGTAAGCATCACGCTGAAAGAAGCGCGCTTTTCTCATATTCTTTAAAGAAATTCTACTAGCCGTTAAATTGGCAACACATCCATTTTCAAACTGAATTCTGGCGTTTGCTATATCCGGAGTTTCACTTATTACAGAAACTCCACTGGCATAAACATCTTTCACTTCAGATTTTACTACACTTAAAATAACGTCAATATCATGAATCATAAGATCTAAAACCACCGGCACGTCGGTTCCACGAGGATTGAATTCTGCCAATCTATGTGCTTCAATGAACATAGGTTGCTCTATTTTATCTTTAATCGCTCTAAAGGCAGGGTTAAATCTTTCTACATGCCCAACTTGGCCTTTTACCTTATGCTTTTTTGCTAAAGCTATAAGTTCTTCGGCTTCTGCATAAGTGGAGGTAATAGGTTTCTCTATAAAAAGATGCTTCCCGGCAGAAATTACCTCTTTAGCAACTTTAAAATGAGCGTTTGTGGGTGTAACAACATCTATAACATCTACTAGTGCTAGTAGCTCTTCTGGAGAATTAAAACTTTTATATCCAAATTCCTGTTCCACTTTCGCGGCTAGTTCTTTATTATCATCATAAAAACCAACCAACTCATATTTAGAAGATTCTTGAAGAAGTTTTAAGTGGATCTTTCCTAGGTGTCCGGCACCAAATACTCCAGCTTTAAGCATGTTTGTTACATTTTTCACAAAAATAGCATTTCTTGAGTTAAAGCCAATATCATTTTGGCTGTAAATGAGTTAGCACGAGAGTTAAATAATAATTAAAACTTAGCTTGAACCCTAGGGTATGTTTGATTAATTTTATCCCGTAAAACATCAAAAATTGCTAAGAGATACATTTAAACATAAAGGGAAAAGACAACAGTTAGCTGCCATAGTGGAGGCAAAGGGAGTTAAGGATGCTAAAGTCTTGGAAGCTATAAGAACTATCCCCAGGCATTTATTTATGGATAGTAGTTTTGAAGACCATGCCTATCAAGACAAGGCCTTTCCAATAGCTGCAGATCAAACCATCTCACAACCCTATACCGTAGGATTTCAGTCTGAACTTTTAGAGATCAAGAAAGGAGATATGGTGTTGGAAATTGGTACCGGAAGCGGATACCAAACAGCGGTTCTTTGTGAACTTGGAGCAAAAGTTTATAGTATAGAGCGGCAGCGAGAACTTTATAGAAAAACAAAATTATTTCTTTCTAAAATTGGATACAGGCCAAAGCATTTAAGTTTTGGAGATGGCTACAAAGGATGGCCAGAATATGCTCCTTTTGATAAGATAATTGTTACAGCAGGTGCACCCTATGTACCAAAGCCATTATTAGCTCAATTAAAAGTAGGAGGTAGGTTAGTGATCCCTGTTGGAGATAAGGTACAGGTAATGACTCTTTTTATTAGAAAATCTGCAAAAGAGTTTGAAAAAAGAGAGTTTGGAGATTTTAGATTTGTTCCGCTTTTGGAGGATAGAAATTAGAATGAATTTCCTCTTTTGAATTTTTTATTCAGCTAATCAATTTGATGATCTGTCGTTATGTTTAGCTTGCCTCAGCATCTGAGTGTATTATTATCTATTCAAAAATACCCAAGAATTTCAGCCCAAAGATAAAAGCACCTTCTTGTTGCCCATTAAAATTAGAGACCACATAGTCTAATCGTAGAAATCTGTATTTTCCAAAGCCTAGATTATTTAAGCCTGCAGAATATTCTGTATAAGGATTATTGTCTTTGGTAGCAAGCAAGTGCGCCCCGATCACCAAATTGTAATTCAATTTATTTAATAAAGGGAGCTTTCCTAAGATAAACCCTTTAAAATTATGCTCTGCATGTGCTTCTAAATAGTTGTTATTGGTACTTAATTGATAATAAGGTAATAGGTTGTATTTGTTGAGGTAAGAACCGTTTCCAATACGCGTTTGGTTACCATCAAAATGTCTGTAATCTACAAAAGCTATAGCTTCCGCATTTATAAAAGTTCCTCCTTTTATGCTATACCCAAAAGACCCTTTATTGCCTAGTTCTAGATCTTGAAGGATCCAGAATTTGAACTGATCATAATTGTAATTTGAGATATCTGCAGCAAATCCTTTTTCGTAACCTAAATACAGAGTAGGATATTTATTGGAAGAAATATTATATTTTCCGTCCGGATAGCTCATATAATTCTGATCGAAATTGATCTTACCAGCCAAATTAAATTTAAAAATATGATGATCTAGAAATGGTTTTGAGTCAAAATTATCGGGTTGTAACGGGTTGTTAGAGGTATATTGCACATCATCATTAGTAACCCAATATTGATCTGTAGTATTTAGCAAGGCAGATCTATCTTGAAAGCTAAGATCTGTTTGAATTTCTAGTCCGTTAAAGACTTCTTGTTGCCAGGCAATCTTTCCAAATTTACGTTGATATAGTTTAAGGTAATTTCTCTCAAAGAATAAACTTGTAATATCATTCATTCTTGTTGAAATTGGATTGGTGTCATTGGTCTCTGCAGTTTCAATTCCACCTGAGATACTTAGCACTGGTTTGCTGAAATTGTTGAATTTTTGTTGAAACTCCGCGGTATATCTAAGTTTATCTTCACTAAATCCATAGTTAAGTTGAGTCTTAAGTCTCCAGTACTTTCCAGAATTCTCCTGCTGTTCTTTTCTATAACTTATAGTCACATTCGTATTCCATCCCTGCACGGTATTAAAATGAGTGCCAAATAAGGGAGAAGATATACTAAATCGCTGTTTTTTATAAGAGTTGGCATAACTGTAGCCAAAAGCTAGATTAGAAATATTGAAGCTGTTTTGTGCAGTGTCTACAGAGTCCAAGTATTTTTTAGAGGTTTTTAATATTTGTATGCTGTCTTTTCTTACATAATCTGTAAGTTCTTCATCTGTAAGGGGCACGGGTCTTAAGCTTTTCCAAAACAAAGAGTCCTTTTTATTAGCCTTTTCTGCAAAAGACATTACTTCTCTAGAAAAGCTGCTCTTTTCAAACTGAGGGGTGAAGTTGTAATTACTGTATACCGCGGTAAATCTTCCATCTCCGGAAATTCCGAACATTGCAAAACTAAAATCTACCGTTTGCGAGATCTTTATCCAGAACTTGTTCTCTTCAGAATATTTGAAATTTTGAGTGAAGGTAAGTCGCTCTATAGGCGAAAATTGGATGGCTTCTCCCGTAGTATCCAGTTCTACCCCAAAGATCTGCCAAGAATTATCTACGATATAAATGTATCCGGAGAAAACCCTGTCATTAGGTCTTTTTGGTTGTACCATAATTTTATTGATCAATTGTCCGGTATCAGCATAAAAGATACCTTCTAATTTATAGGTGTAGTAATTAAAAGCATAATCTGCAATTGGAGATACTATTTTAGCGTTGAGGTCTATAGTGTTCTTATAAAAAGAAAATTCAGATTCTCTGGCAGAGTTAAGGCTAAAGCCATTATCATCTCCACTAACTTTAGATGCGAGGATAGTTTCTTTAAAATCATCTGGCGCTTTAAATGCAATATTAGAAATAGTTTCACTAAGATAGACTATGCCACTGCGGGTAGAGTCCAAACCTCCCCCAAGATCTCCTACTTCTTGGCCTAGGATTTTTTCGGGAGCATTCTTAATACGCCATAAACCTCGAGAATAGTAATTAGCGGTATATTGTTCTAATCTGGCCAGATTTTTATTGCGATTCTCTATAGCCTGCTTTATGATCTTATTTGCAGGATTTTCTTTTGAATTGATAGTAACTTCTTCAAGATTGGTAGTAGTTTCTTGAAGGGTAGCATCTAATATAAGTGGTAACTCTTTTATTGATACAGTTTTTCTAAGCGTTTCATAGCCCAGGAACTGAAATACAATATTATAGGTGCCAGTTTTGTCTATGTTTATCTGAAATTTTCCATCTTCGTTGGTGGTAGTTCCAAATAGGCCATCTTCAGTATATATATTAACATATGGCAGGGTTTCTCCATTCTTGTCTGTAACGGTGCCCGAAACTTGAGAAAAGCTAAGATTAGAGATAAATAAGAGCACAAATAAGATGCGTAATTTCCAGATCATTAAGATAAATTTCTGTCGGGAAATTAGCGAAAATTACTCAATAGGGTTTAGGCTTAGTTAAAATCTTTTTTAATTCGGTCTAGCCTACGTTTGCTTTCGCGATCTTTAATGGTCTCTCGCTTGTCATATAACTTTTTACCTTTTGCAAGACTTATCTGCATTTTTGCAAGTCCGCGGTCGTTAATAAAGACTTTAAGCGGAATAATCGTTAAACCAGAATTCTTAACCTCTTTTTCGAGTTTTCTTAATTCACGTTTTTGAAGTAACAATTTACGCTCGCTCTTAGGGTTATGATTGAAGTGGGTGGCATGAGAATATTCCTCCACATGCATGTTAATAACAAAGAGTTCGTGATTTTGAAACTCGCAAAAACTTTCTGTAATAGAAGCTTTTCCTAATCTGATAGCTTTTATCTCTGTTCCTGCCAATTTGATTCCTGCAATATATTTATCCAGAAATTCATATTCAAACTTAGCTTTCTTATTCTTTATGTTGATGTTATTCTTCATACCACCACAAAAATAGGAAGCTTTCTATAAATTAGCATCATTATTAAGATTTCGTTCTAATAAATGCTCAGAATATTTTAAAAGAACCTAAGGTAATTCTAAGTGTACCTATAGTTTTGGCTTGATCTTATTTAAATGAATGAAGATGGATGATGAAAGATACATGCGGTAAACGTTCAATGAAGAGCTATCTATATTTAATAGATGTATGTTTTTGTTTATATTTGAAGTTGTTATGATATTCCTATGAAAAACCTACTTTTAGTCCTTTCTTTAGTGTTCTTTATTTCCTCATGTCAAGATAAAAAAGAAGAGATCACTGCTCAAGAGATCATCGATAAAACTATTGAGAAGTCCGGAGGAGCCAATTACAAAAAAGCTACTATCGAGTTCAAATTTAGAGAGCATACTTATAAGAGCGTTAGAAATGGAGGAGAGTATCGCTTAGAGCGTACTACGGTAGATTCTACAGGAACTTTTGTAGATGTGTTGAGCAATACAGGTTTCGAACGTTTAAGGGGAGATTCTTTGGTGAAGGTGCAGGATTCTATGGCGCTAAGAATTGGGAGTAGTGTAAATTCTGTTCATTACTTCGCAAATCTTCCGTACGGCCTTAATGACAGAGCTGTTAATAAACAACTTGCCGGAGAAACTATAATAAAAGGAGAGCCATATTATCAGCTAAAAATTACTTTTCAGCAAGATGGAGGAGGAGAAGATCATCATGATGAATTTATGTATTGGATACATAAAGATAATTTTACGGTAGATTATCTAGCGTATAAATTTCATGGGTCTGAACGCGGAATTAGATTTAGAGTAGTTTACAATCCGCGAGTTATAGAAGGTATTCGTTTTGTGGATTATGAGAATTATAGTGTAGAAGATTTTAATATAGATCTTAGAGACCTTGGTAAGATGTACGAAAATGGGGCGCTAGAATTTGTGTCAAATATTGAAAATGAGAATGTTCAAGTACAAATTAGAAAATGATCTTAGAAGGTAGGTGCTATAGATTTTGTTCTTTTAGAGCTTACTATTTAGCCTTTGCCATCCACCGCCGTTATAAACCTGAGTAAAACCATTTGCTTTTAGCACTCCTTTAGCAGAAGCACTTCGCATTCCGGAAGCGCAACAGGTAATTATAGGTTGTTCCTTATTTTTTAAGGTATTCAACTTTCCTTGTATATGTTCAAGAGGAATGTTTTTGGCACCTTGTACATGCCCTTGATTAAATTCATTAGGACTTCTAACATCTAAAATAAGTGCTCCATTTTTCACCAATTCAGCATAATCTGGTGCAGGAGTAATACCTAATAAGCTTTTAATTCTTTCTAACATAATCAATCGGTTTGTGATAAATAGAAATTTACATCCAGCCACGAGCCGGCATTATAACATTCAATATCATTTTTAGAGATGTATTGCTGAGCTTGTCCGCTTCTATTTCCAGATCTACAGCATAAAATTAAAGGTTTTTCTAATTCTTTAATTTCCTCCATTCTTAAAGGTATTTCATTAAGCGGAATATTTATAGCTCCTACTACACTACCTCCAATAAATTCTGCAGCGGTTCTTACATCTATAATCGTCCCGCAATGATCTTTAATCATTTCTTCTATTTCCATAAACTTAATTTTTACGCGACTGTTTTCAAATCGCTTAAGACAAATTTAAATTTATAGATGCAATTTTTCGGTAACCTTTGTTACAGAGATACTTAGTTGAGGTGTTGTGTATGTTCTAAGATAATATTTCTTGATTAGAAAATTGATTAATTTCAATTTATATCCATTAAAATATTGATAAACAGTATTTTATATCCTTTATTAAATATGCTAAATGCTATCTGAGAGATAATTATACTATTAGCCAAAACAATGTAACTCCTATACTTCTAAAATTCTATTGCGGAAATCACTTCTAACTTAATAGGTTTATTAATCTTTTCTTCGATCTTGGTTTTTATCATTTTCATCTTATTGGCATCTAAAGATTCTGAACTTACCAATTTTACTGAGATCAAAAGCGGTTTCCCTATTCTAACCTTAATATCTTTTAAAATGGCTTCATCTAATTTTATACCTTCTAACTGACTAGTAATTTGTGCTTCGGTTTGTATCCTGTTAAAGGAAAGTGATAGAGGTATCATTACACAAACCAGAATAATAAGTGTATAGATCAATCCCATTCTAGCTCTTCTAAATGGTGCGAATCCTAAAACTAGAAAAGTGATACCTGCAAACATGATGATGCCGGCAAGGTTGGTAAGGTAGAGAAGAAAAGCTCCAGAGAATACTTCCCAATCCAGCCATCCAATCCCAATTCCTGCAACAGCTAATGGTGGAACTAGTGCCACAGCAATTGCCACCCCGGCTAAACTTTTTGCAATACCTTCTTTAGCATGCGCATAAGCTGCTGCAATTCCAGAGGCTACTGCTATTCCCATATCTAAGAGCGTAGGAGAAAGACGTGCATCTATTTCTGATGTAAGAACCTTTAGGGGGATTATTAAACTTACACCTGCGGCAACAAGTAATGCAACAGCAGTTCCAATGAGAATCGTTGAAATTCCAGTTTTTAGCATATTGGTGTCATATCTAACCATTCCCATAGAAAATGAAACTATTGGAGAGATAATAGGTGCAAGGATCATTGCCCCTATAATTACAGGAGAAGAATCTCCGAACAAGCCAAAAGAGGCTATTAATGTGGAGAGCACCATCATTACGATAAATGGGGAGGTAAGCTTAGCATTCTCTCGCAAGACTTTGAAAAGATCTTGAAATTCTTCTGTGGTAGCTCGTGGCCACCATGGCAGTGTTCTTTTTGTAAGCTCCTCGGTTTTTTCTCCCGTTGGCAATTTTTCTATTTTAATACTTTTCTTAGCTTCCTTACCATTTTTATCGTTAATGTAAAGGCTGCTTTGCCTAAGTTTTAAGGTTTGGGGTTCTATATGAACTTCAATCTCTTCGTTTGTTTCCTGCTTACCATCTACTGTATAATCTAAAGATCCACATTTATTTATACATAAATTTGATGTCTTTATTCTGCCAATAAAATCTGGTAACTGATCAAAGGTTTTGGTATTTGGTACCAAACTTCTAAATAAGAACCATATAAGTTCTAAAATGTTCTGAGGAGAAATAATGAGTGCATGAAACATTCCATCGTTCATATAACTATCTTCTATTAATCTTTTTGAAATAATAGAACTAGAGGAACGTTCTACGATCACGATCCCTAAACCAGAAGTATTAATTAATTTTTCTCCATCTACGCTCAAATTAAATCGCCTATGTGATAAATGGGAAAGTTTTCTAATATTCTTTAGAAAATTATAGAATTCTGAAAAAAGGTTGTTGTTATGATCCTTTCTTTTCAAAATAAAGACACTTCCAATATTCACAGATTGAAATACGGGTTTTCCATTACAGAATAACATGTCTAGATTATAACTTTCCTCTAGACCAAAAATATCTTCCAGACTTTGCTTAAGGTCATTTTCTATACCGAGTCCTTTTCCAGTAAAAATAAGTTCGGGGTGGGGGAGTATGGCAACTTGCCAATTTTGCTCTGCTGCTTTAGGTAAAAATTCTGATAGCTCCTGATCTCCTAGGTAGGTAAGAATTACAGACTTTTCTGAATCTTCTATATCTAAAACATTATCATAGGTAAGTAATTGATATTCCTTGTTTTCTAACAAAGGTAAGATCTCAGTTTTAACCTCTTCTAGATCAGTATTTTGATGCAGTATATAAAGCATTGGCTGTTATGGGCTTTTCTTATTGCAATATAAGATAATTTAAAACCGCCAATTTTTCATTTAACCTTACGTTGGGAGGGAAATGCTTTTGTTTACTTGGAATCCTTAAAATTTAATATTAGCACAGCGCTAAAAAATAAATTTCATATTATTAAGAAAAACTAATTCACTTTTTGCTGACTTTCGCTAATCATCAATTCTTTTAAACTTTCCATAGAGATAGGCTTTACAATGTAATTGCTTACATGATCATAAGCTTTAGCTTTTATAACATCGTAAGGATCTACGGATGAAGTTACTATATAAATGGTGATCTCTTTATTAGAAGGGATCTTTACAAATTCATCTAAAAACTCCCAACCATCCATTACAGGCATATTAAGATCTAATAAGATAACATCTGGCATATTCTGTTCCTTATTGGAGATAATAGCTTTTAGGTTACTAATGGCTTCATGACCGTTATGAAAAACAAGAAACCCATTGCAGAAATCTGCAATTTGCATGATCTTTTTGGCGCTAAAAACAAAAATAGGATCATCGTCTATGATGCAGGCAATATCAATTTTTTTCATACTTAAAATATATTTTGAAAGTGGTTCCTTTATCAACGGTGCTTTCTGTTTCTATCTTTCCGCCTAAAGCTTCAACCTGATTCTTAGTGATAAAAAGACCTATCCCTCTGGCATCCTTATTTTTATGGAAGGTTTTATACATCCCAAATAATTTTGACTCATTCTTTTTTAGGTCGATCCCAATACCATTATCTTCTATACTCAAAACAACAAATTCATCTTCTATATATGTACTTAGTTTTATATAACTATCTCTTTCTCGAGAGCTATATTTAACTCCATTGGTAAGGAAATTTAGCAAGATACTATCCATATAAGCGGGTATTCCTAAAACTCTTATGGTAGCATCTACCTCATTAATGATCTTCACATCAATATCTCTAGCGATGGCGCCAATGTTTTTTGAAGATTTATCTATACATTCCTTTAGGTCTATCTTTACAAGATTGTCCTTCATAGAAGTGTTGATGAGAACTACTTCATTAAGGTGAGCAATGGTTTCTTTAAGGTTTTCTGAAGCTACGTTTAGATATTGGATCATTTCATTCTCTTTAGCCTCCGGATTCTCCTGAACGTATAGATCTAATAGCATTTCAAAATTTCCGGAATGAGATCTTAGGTTATGAGAAACAATATGTGCAAAGTTCTTTAAGCGCTCATTTTGATCTTTTGTAACTTCTAATAATGAAATAATTTCTTTCTCTGCATTTTTTAGCTGCGTGATCTCTGTCCCAATTCCTAAATATCCAATGATCTCTTCCTCATCTTTTATAGGAGTTACGGTTAAAAGTACAGGAAATTGAGTGCCGTTCTTTCTAACATAGGTCCATTCTCTGGTATCAAATTGACCTTTATCTGCCAGAGCTGTGAGCGGTTTGATCTCTCTTACATCTATTCCAAGAAGTTTTTCAAGTTCTCTACCTCTTTTTTTGATCTCTTTTTTTAGATGAATTTTTTGAGGGGAACATTTATTTTCCATTTCTTCTCTAGAATATCCCAGTAAATTCTCTGCTCCTTTATTAAAGGAAGTTATTATACCGTTGGTATCTGTAGCAATAATGCTCACTCTAGAACTAGCCTGAAAGATACTTTCTAAATAAGCCAGCGTATTTTGTAGCTTCTGTTGTGTCTTTTTCCTAAGGGTAATATCTGTTATCTGCGAAACAAAATGTAGCGGAGCCCCTGTTTCATCTAAAACTATTGAGACAGAAAGTATTCCGTGAATAGTTTCACCATTCTTATGAATGTAACGTTTTTCTATATGATAGAAATTTCTAATCCCTCTAATTAGTTCTTCCAGACGTTGGAGATCTATTTCCAGATCATCCGGATGCGTGAGATCTTCCAGAGTAGATTCTAGAAGTTCTTCTTCAGTATATCCAAATATGGAGCATAGACTTTTATTCACTTCCACCCATTGTCCTGCAATGTCTACTATTGCCATTCCAATAGCTGCATTTTCAAAGTTACCTCTAAATGTCTGCTCACTAATTCTTAGTCGATCTTCGGCTATTTTTTTTGTAGTAATATCATGCATGGCAACTACAGCACCAAGAACATTTCCATCAATGTCTTTTAAATGCGAGCCATTTACGCTCACGATCTTATAGGTTCCGTCTACTTTTTGAATTATAATTTCTTGATTTTTAACAGAGCCTGTTCTTAAAGATTTTATGAGCGGGATGTTCTCTGTAGCAAGCGGGGTTTCCCCATCTGCTTCAAATAGATTATAATACTCCGGAAATTCGCTTGGATTTATAGGTTCTGCGGGTAAACCATGCCACTCCTGAGTGGCTTTGTTGAAAAGGGTAAGTTTGCCTTGTGTATCGCAACAAACAATTCCAACTTCAATATTATTGAGAACAGCTTCCAATAAAGCTTGTTTTTCTTTTATGGCTTGCTCTGCTGCTTTAATTGGTGTAATGTCTGAAGTGTGCATTAAAATTCCGCCAATCTCATTATTATGATTATACCAAGGGCTTACTTCCCAGCTTAACCAATGCAACTCACCATCAAGGCCTATATAAGAATCTTCCTCTTTTTTTAATGTCTTCCCGCCTAAACATTCCTTATGTATAGCTTTCCATTCATCACTGATGTTAGGAAATATATTGTAATGACATCTTCCAATAATTTCGATCTCATCTATGCCGTAACCAATCTTCCAACGCTGTGAAGCCGCAAGATATCTCATGTTATTATCAAACATGGCGATCTCACTTGGAGCCTTATCTATAAATAATTTATTTCGTTCGAATTCTTTTTTTCGCTGAGTAATCTCTTCATGAAAACCTGTCATCCACTCAGCTTTTCCATCTGGAGTATAACTTACAACTTTACCCTTATCCAGCACCCAGATCCACGAGCCATTTTTATGTCTCATTCTAGCTTCGCTCTCGTAGACATCGTTTTTTCCTGAAATGTGGTCATCTAACAATTTAGCACATCTTTCTGTATCGTCTGGATGACAGAATCTATTCCAAATGTCTGGAGTAATGGGTTGAAGTTCTTCTAAAGAGTATCCTAGAATTTTAGCCCATTGCTCATTAAAAATTACTTCGTGAGTTTGTAGGTTCCATTCCCAGGCTCCAATTCCGGTACCTTCAATTATTTGTTCGTAATGTTTTATTTTTTTGGCAAGATCGTCATTGGAGGTAATGTTCTTTAAGCCTATCAATTGGCGTATAGGTTCATTTTTGTCATTATAAACTAGATATTGCGCAGCTTTAAATGTAAGAACCTTTCCAGATTTATGATGATACTCTTTAAACTCATCAAACTCCTGAAGATCAAAACTAATAGTGGTTAGGTTTTCTGAATACTCTGCTTTAGAATCTATTCTTAAGAGCCTAGAGCTTTTGTATAACTCCTTAGAGCTCTTTAATTTTGAAACCTCTTTCTTTAAATAACCAAGGCTATTCCAGAACTTCATATCCTGCCATTCATGATCTTCATTTATAAGATCACGAAATATGATTCCATCTAACCCGGATTCTTGAATAAAGTCAAATATTCTGATATCCTTTTGAATTAGTGCATGTAATTCTTCCTTAAGATAAGTCATTAGTAGGGTTTCATATTGAGGACACTTTTACTAATATATATAATGATTTTATAAAAACCTTCAATTAAAAAGCAATTATTTTGCATCATGCTGAAAGTGAGCGATTAAATGATGCTATTTTTTAATGCTAATTTCTCTGAAGGAGTTCTTATAAGATCATATACGACATAATAAGACTTTTGGATGATACCAAAGGTCTATAAGTAAGGTTTTAAGTACCAATGCTAAGAAATATCTACCATGATCTGATGTTGAATAAGATCATCAAAAGTTTCTCGTTTTCTAATTAAATGCGCTTTTCCATCATTCCAAAGCACTTCTGCAGGTCTATAGCGTGAGTTAAAATTACTCGCCATAGAGTAGCAATAGGCTCCGGCATTACTAAAAGCCAAGATATCTTCTTCTTTAATTTCGGAAATTCTTCGGTTGTTTGCAAAAGTATCGGTCTCACATATGTAACCCACTACTGTGTAAAAACGCTCTTTACCCTCCGGATTAGAAATATTATGAATTTCATGATGAGACCCGTAGAACATAGGTCTAATTAAATGATTAAAACCGGTATCTATTCCTGTAAAGATGGTAGAGGTAGTTTGTTTAATAACGTTTACACGTGCTAAGAATTTCCCGGATTCACTTACCAGAAATTTTCCAGGTTCAAACACTAACCTTAGTTGTTTGCCATATTCTTTACAGAAGGTTTCGAATCTTTGGGTAAGCTTTTCACCTAATTCTTCAATATCTGTTTCTATATCTCCTGGCTTATAAGGCACTTTAAAGCCGCTTCCAAAATCTATAAAATCAAGATGTTTAAAATTCTTGGCTGCTTCAAAAAGAATTTCTGAAGCATAGATAAATACACCAATATCTAGAATATCACTTCCGGTATGCATATGAATACCATTAATATTCATCCCTGTATTTTCTACAATTCTTAGTAAATGAGGCATTTGGTGAATGGAAATTCCAAATTTAGAATCTATATGACCTACCGAGATATTAGAGTTTCCACCAGCCATAACATGCGGATTTATTCTAATGCAAACCGGAACTTTTGGATGCTTAGTTCCAAACTGTTCTAATATAGACAGGTTGTCTATATTTATTTGAACACCCATTTGTGCTACCTGTTCAATTTCTTCTAAAGAAACTCCATTTGGAGTGTATATAATGCTAGAAGCATCTGCACCAGCCTTTAGCGAAAGTCTTACTTCCTGAATAGATACAGTATCTAAGCCGCCGCCTAAGGAATTTATCAGTTTTAAGATGGAGAGATTAGATAACGCTTTTACTGCATAATTAATTTGAAGATCATCAACGTTACTAAAAGCATTTTTTAATCTGTTGTATTGAAATCTTATCTTTTCGGCGTCATATACGTAAACCGGTGTACCAAATTCATCTGCTATAGCAAGTAAGTCTTGATTTGTCATTTAAAGTAGAATTTTACGTTGCAAAATTAACCCACAATTTTAATTATATATAAGTAATATCCAAATATTACACATTAAAGATATCTGTTATATTTATTGGAGGATGTATAAATAGAGCTAATTGCGATTAAACTTCTACAGCTAGTGAAGGTTTTCTTTTTCGTATAAAAATAACTCCCAGCGCTATTAGCACTCCCGTTCCCGCCATTGCTGCACCTACCAAAGTTGCAGATGTAAAGCCATACCCCGCGGCAATTGGCAATCCGGCAAGATAAGCTCCCGAAGCATTCCCCATATTAAAAGCACTCTGGTTTAAGGAAGAACCTAACATTTCAGAACCTTTGGAAGAATTGATAACAGCCATCTGAATAGGAGTGGAGATACAGAAAGCTACCATACCAATAAGAAACGTCATAATTAGGATAATAATAGGATCATGTGCTAAATATGTATTCGCAACCAATAATATTACCATTACTATAAGGGTGAGAATTACAGCGTAAATAGGGCTAAACTTCTCTGCTAATTTCGCCCCAATTAGATTTCCTACTACCATTCCTGTTCCCGCTAAGATCATTGCATAACTCACTACACTCTCATCATGCCCGGCAACATCGGTAATTAAAGGAGCGATGTAACTGTACCACGCAAAAAATCCTCCTGTACCAACGGTGGTGAGTAAGATTACCATCCAAAGTTCCAATTTCTTAAGCACTTTCATATCTTTTTTAAATCCGTCTGGAGAAGATTTATCGAGTTTGGGCATCCAAAATCTAATGCTTAACATGGCTAAGATTCCTATTACACCTACCATTAAAAATGAGATGCTCCAGCTGTAATGGTGCCCTAGATAAGTACCTAAAGGCACGCCTAGTACATTTGCTAAGGTTAGACCGGTGAACATGGTGGCTATTGCTTTGGCAGATTTTCCGGGTTTAGCTAATTTTCCTGCTACCACAGCGCCAATTCCAAAAAAGGCACCATGTGGAAGCCCAGACAAAAATCTAGAGATCATTAGTAGTTCATAGCTATTTGCAAAAGCAGATAAGGTATTAAAAACAGTGAACCATAACATGAGCAGTAATAAGACCTTGTGTGCAGGCCATTTTCCTCCAATGGCTGTAAGTAGGGGGGCTCCTACCACTACACCTAAGGCGTAGGCAGATATGAAATGACCGGCTTGAGGAATTGTAATATTTAATACACTTGCAACATCAGGTAAGATTCCCATGATCACAAACTCGGTCATCCCTATTCCAAATCCTCCTATTGCCAGTGCTATTAACGCTTTATTCATCTCGAAAAAATTAAGGGGCAAAAATAATGTAGATTAATAATCTAACGTAAGATTTTAATGGGAAAAAGCGATATCGATTTAGTGATTTTGAAGTCAATAATAGCCGCAGAATCGGTGCTTTTACAAAGTTTTCAGGAGAAGGATGTTATAACCCAAAAAAGATTGGTACAATACTTTTACATTTGTTACTTTTGCGTTCCATAATTAATACTGAAGAAAAAGCAGATTATGAACATACACGAGTATCAAGGAAAAGAAATTTTAAGCAGCTTTGGCGTGCGCATACAGCGTGGTATTGTTGCTCATAATGCAAAAGAAGCAGTTGATGCTGCCAAAGAACTTACAGAGCAAACCGGTACTGGTTGGCATGTAATCAAAGCTCAGGTTCACGCAGGTGGACGTGGAAAAGGTGGTGGGGTAAAACTTGCTAAGAACCTTAAAGAGGTTGAAGAAATTGCAGGACAAATTATCGGGATGAACTTGGTAACTCCTCAAACTTCTGCTGAAGGTAAAAAAGTACATCAGGTATTAGTTGCAGAAGATGTTTACTATCCTGGAGACAGTGAGCCGGAAGAATATTATATGTCTGTTCTTTTAAACAGAGGTACAGGAAAAAATATGGTGATGTATTCTACAGAAGGTGGAATGGATATAGAGACCGTTGCAGAAAATACTCCAGAATTGATCTTTACAGAAGAAATTGATCCTGCCGTAGGTTTAATGCCTTTCCAAGCTAGAAGAATTGCTTTTAACTTGGGATTGAGTGGTGTTGCATTTAA
The DNA here is from genome assembly GCF_900104765.1 of Gillisia sp. Hel1_33_143. Classification (GTDB taxonomy): domain Bacteria; phylum Bacteroidota; class Bacteroidia; order Flavobacteriales; family Flavobacteriaceae; genus Gillisia. The sequence goes on along the minus strand of NZ_LT629737.1, from coordinate 3,388,544 downwards.
AGAAATGACAAAATTCGTAATGGCACTTTACACTGCATATGAAAAGTCTGATTCTTCTTTGTTTGAGATCAACCCGGTTTTAAAAACAAGTGATGATAAGATCCTTGCAGTAGATGCAAAGGTATCTTTAGATGATAATGCACTTTTCCGTCATAAGGATTATGCTGAGATGCGTGATATTCGTGAGGAAAATCCTGTAGAAGTTGAAGCTAAAAAAGTTGGACTTAACTACGTAGATCTAGACGGGAACGTTGGATGTATGGTAAATGGGGCAGGACTTGCAATGGCTACTATGGATCTTATTAAGCAAGCAGGTGGTGAGCCAGCTAACTTTTTAGATGTTGGTGGTACTGCAGATGCAAAAAGAGTGGAAGAAGCTTTCCGTTTGATCTTAAAAGATGAAAACGTAAAAGCAATTCTTATCAATATCTTTGGTGGTATTGTACGTTGTGATCGTGTTGCTCAAGGTGTAGTAGACGCTTACAAGAATATGGGGAACATTAATGTGCCTATTATTGTTCGTTTACAGGGAACCAATGCAGATATTGCAAAAGAATTAATAGACAACAGTGGATTGGATGTACAAAGTGCTACAGAATTCCAAGAAGCTGCAGATAAAGTTCAGGCGGTTTTAGCTTAAGCTTTTTCGCAACATTATAGAATTTAAAAAGTCCCAAGATCTCTCTTGGGACTTTTTTCTTTTGGATAGGGCAAAAGAATCGGGGGGCTAAAAAATGTTTAATACACCTGGTCTTGAACTTTTTGATCCAAACCTATATTTTAGAATAAGCTCATGAGAGCCATCATTATATTTACCAAATTCTTGCAAGCTTAGATCATAAGCATATCCCACCTGAAAGTGGGAAAGGAATTGAAAACCTATAGTTGCATTTAAAGCTTCATCATATCGATATCCAATACCGAAATTGAATTTCTGATTGTACATAAAATTTCCGGTAACAGTTAGAGTGATAGGATTTCCATTTACCACGGTAGCGAGTATACTTGGAACAAAATCAAAATTCTGATTAAGGTTAAGTAAATATCCTGTTTGGAAGTTATACTGAAGTTTGTTCGCAATTACATTGCTTATTTCTTCATCATAAAAATCCTGTTTAAAGAAGTTGGGTACAGAAAGTCCTGCGTACCATCTATAGGTATGATACATAATTCCTGCTCCTGTTCTAAAATAGGTTTTATTATCTATATTGTTTCGAGCAAGATCTCCTTCATTCTCAAAATTTCCCTTAGTAAAGTCAACATCTAATAGGGTAATACCTAAGTTAATTCCAAAATCTAGATTACTTTTTTCAGAAAGTCTAATAGAATATGAATACAGCCCATCTACAGAACTATAGGAGCTAGGCCCAATTTCATCGTGAAGAATATTAAAGCCTACTCCCATCTTATTATTATTAATAGGTATTCCAATAGATAGTAATTGTGTTTCCGGAGCTCCTTCTATACCCTGCCACTGAGATCTAATGATCCCAGTAATAGTGGTATTTTCTAATGAACTAACCGAAGCAGGGTTCACATTTTGAAGGTTGTAGAAATAGTTTGAAAATTTTGCTTCTATCTGTGCTTGGGCTGCTATAAATGGCATCGTAGATAGGCAGCTTATTAGCAGCGCTTTTATATATATATGTTTCATAATTATCTTATTATTTGAATCCAACCTTTAACTTCTGGAGAACCATTCCCTAGATCTAGAACATAGAAGTAGGTTCCATTTGGAGCTGAATTTTCAGATCCTATGCTAAGGTTTCCATTTGCTTCACCTCTCCATTCATTTCTATAACCGCGCCTTTTATAAATAAGATTTCCATCTCTATTAAATATTTGTAAGAGATTATTTGGATAATTCTCGATGCAGTTAATTTTGAATGACTCATTCATTCCATCATTATTTGGTGAAAATTGATTGTAAACTGTTAAACAATTCGGGAATAATTCTATCGCACTAACATTGTTCTCTGGGGAATCATCCCTAGGAGAAACTTGCTCGATCATTACTTGATTGACATATATACCTATATCAAGAACTTTCGCTTTTATAATTAGTTCTGCTTTAGAATTAGCTGCTAATTCTGAAATTCGCCATTCTTTTAAAGCAAGATTAAAAATTCCTTTTGTTGAACTAGCACTTATTAATTCGAGTCCATTTTCTAAAATTTCTTTTACAATGAGATCCTTAGCAACATCATTTCCATCATTTTGAACTGTAATTGTAAATTCTACTATAGTTCCAATGGTAGGAGTGGTGGTGTTAACGCTAATTGTTATAGCTACAGAAGATCTTTCTGTACAAAGATCTCCTTCAGCGTTTGGATCGCATGGGTCTAGCGGATCGGTATTATTAGCTACTTCATCTCCATCGTTAATTCCATCGTCATCAGTATCTGCATCTTCAGGATCTGTTCCCAGAGTATCTTCATCTGTATCATCAAGGCCATCCCCATCTGTATCTATATTGCATTGCTCTCCTGTAGAATTTGGATCACAAGGGTCTAAAGGATTGCTTCCGTTCATAAATTCTTCGCCATCACCAATTCCATCATTATCAGTGTCGGAATCGTTCGGATCTGTACCTAATGTATCTTCTTCCGCATTAGAAAGACCATCCTCTTCTGGATCACATTCTGGTCTGGTACTATCAGGATCACATGAGTTGAGCGGATCGGTATTATTAGCTACTTCATCTCCGTCGTTAATTCCATCATCATCAGTATCAGGATCATTGGGATCTGTTCCTATAACATTTTCCTTGGAATCATTAAGACCATCTCCATCGGTATCCACTTGACATTCAGCTCCGGAAGAATTTGGATCACAAGAATTCAGCGGATCGGTATTGTTATCCACCTCATCACCGTCGTTAATTCCATCGTCATCGGTATCAGGATCGTTAGGATCGGTACCTAGATCTGCTTCTTGCTGATTTGAAAGTCCATCATTATCTGGATCACATTCTGGTCTGGTGCTATCAGGATCACAAGAATTGAGCGGATCGGTATTATTAGCTACTTCATCTCCGTCGTTAATTCCATCGTCATCAGTATCTGCATCTTCAGGATCTGTTCCCAGAGTATCTTCATCTGTATCATCAAGGCCATCCCCATCTGTATCTATATTGCATTGCTCTCCTGTAGAATTTGGATCACAAGGATCTAAAGGATTGCTTCCGTTCATAAATTCTTCGCCATCACCAATTCCATCATTATCAGTGTCGGGATCGTTCGGATCTGTACCTAATGTATCTTCTTCCGCATTAGAAAGACCATCCTCATCTGGATCACATTCTGGTCTGGTACTATCAGGATCACATGAGTTGAGCGGATCGGTATTATTAGCTACTTCATCTCCGTCGTTAATTCCATCATCATCAGTATCAGGATCATTAGGATCTGTTCCTATAACATTTTCCTTGGAATCATTAAGACCATCTCCATCGGTATCCACTTGACATTCAGCTCCGGAAGAATTTGGATCACAAGGGTCTAAAGGATCGGTATTATTAGCTACTTCATCTCCGTCGTTAATTCCATCATCATCAGTATCAGGATCATTTGGATCTGTTCCTAGATCTGCTTCTTGCTGATTTGAAAGTCCATCATTATCCGGATCACATTCTGGTCTGGTGCTATCAGGATCACAAGAATTGAGCGGATCGGTATTATTAGCTACTTCATCTCCGTCGTTAATTCCATCATCATCAGTATCAGGATCATTGGGATCTGTTCCTATAACATCTTCTCGGGTATCTGTTAATCCATCTCCATCGGTATCCACTTGACATTCAGCTCCGGAAGAATTTGGATCACAAGGGTCTAAAGGATCGGTATTGTTATCCACCTCATCTCCGTCGTTAATTCCATCATCATCAGTATCAGGATCATTAGGATCTGTTCCTAGATCTGCTTCTTGCTGATTTGAAAGTCCGTCATCGTCCGGATCACATTCTGGTCTGGTACTATCAGGATCACAAGAATTGAGCGGATCGGTATTATTAGCTACTTCATCTCCGTCATTTATTCCATCGTCATCAGTATCAGGATCATTAGGATCTGTTCCCAGATCTGCTTCTTGCTGATTTGAAAGTCCGTCATCGTCAGGATCACATTCTGGTCTGGTGCTATCAGGATCACAAGAGTTGAGTGGATCGGTATTATTAGCTACTTCATCTCCGTCATTAATTCCATCATTATCAGTATCAGGATCATTAGGATCGGTACCTAGATCTGCTTCTTGCTCATTGGTAAGTCCGTCATCGTCAGGATCACATTCTGGTCTGGTGCTATCAGGATCACAAGAGTTGAGTGGATCGGTATTATTAGCTACTTCATCTCCGTCGTTAATTCCATCGTCATCGGTATCAGGATCATTAGGATCTGTACCTATAATATCTTCTCGGGTATCTGTTAATCCATCTCCATCGGTATCCACTTGACATTCAGCTCCGGAAGAGTTTGGGTCACAAGGGTCTAAAGGATCGGTATTGTTATCCACCTCATCTCCGTCGTTTACTCCATCATCATCAGTATCAGGATCATTAGGATCTGTTCCTAGATCTGCTTCTTCTGAATTTGTTAAACCATCATTATCCGGATCTTGATCTGCTTCACATTGTGAGGTTAAAATGGTCACTTCATGAACATCAAAGGATTGCTCTAAGCTTACATTCAATAAATTTAATAGCTTTATTTCAATTTTATCGAATGCCAAATTTGGAGCTATGTTTACACGAATGATCTTTTCAGATTTTAGTTCTGTAAGTAATTCCAAGTTTAATAAAGAGGATAAGCCTACAGAATATACCTGAGAATTATTTTGATATAAAAGCACGTCAATATTGTCAAATAATTTCAGGTCTACCAGTGCACCATCCATCTTAAAAGCAAGAGAAACTTTATCTGTAGAAGCAGAGCTGCTCTGTAAATAGAATAATTGAGATACGCTCGCGGCAACTCCTAAAGTTCCATTGCTAATTTCAGAGAAGGTATTGATGTTATTATCTATAGCAAACTGTGGATTACTAACACCAGCACCCCCTAAATCCAATACCTCTACAGATATTCCGGAGGCATCACTAGAGGTGTAAGAAGGAGAGTAACATTCTGTTGGGGTATCTCCACCATAAAAAGCCTTATATACTTTGGAGGAATTCTTAGTATTAAGACCTAAAGCGGCTGAGGTTTCATCTCTTATTTCAATCCTATTGTAGTTGCTTGAAGGAACAATTGCGACATAGGTATTTGAATTTGCATCTGTAACCACTCGAAATCTATCTGAGATGTCGCCAAATTGGCTACTGGCAGAAAAAACTTGGTTGCTATTGTTACTAGCATTTACTTCTAAATAATGGTCGCCAAAGAGCACATTATCTACAATATCTGCAAGTCTAGAGCCTAAAGTTCCTTGAAGTAAGAAATTAAATAGATCTTGGTCAAAATCAATTTGAACAAATGATACGGTGTTAGGATCTAAAAATGTTGGATATTGTAATTCCAATATTCCCGATTCTCTTCCCGCATTCAAAATAATCCCGGAATTGGAATTGAGAGTAGCAAAACTATCGTTATCTAATAGCGCATTGTTTGCATTATCCACATTATCTTGATAATGAATAGATGTAGCTAAATTCTTACTTTGTGCATTAGTGTTGTCTAAATCACCAAATACAATAAATACAAAAATTAAGAAAAACGCATAACGAAATCTGAGAGTAGGTAATTCTTTAACCATAAGCTATATTATTAAATTAATATTCGCAAATGCTTAATAACCAACAGTTGTTAAACTGATGTAGGGCTAAGAATTATTAAATTGATTGATCTGTTTGGTTAGATTAAAGCTAAAAAATCTTATTGAATTAATCAACTACTAAGTCTATCATATGTCAATTATCGATAGTATTAGCTCTTGAACAAATTAAAATATAATGTTAAATAATTTGATCATTAGAATTATTGAATCTTTACAAAAAGCTTAATGTTGTTGATAATTTCGAAAAAAAAGTTTATTTAATTTTTTCATCTAAATCAGTCAAAATTTACCAGCGTTAATATTATGTTAAAGCTGTATTTAATTAAAATTCTGATCTGTTTTTAAGTGGAATTTTCCAAAAATTGAACCTTATTTTATATTGAAGAATTAATATTTATGCGGATAATGATCATTTGAAAAGGTATTCTAGGTAAGAATTTAATTTTTAATTAGAGGGGTAAATTAAAAAAGCATCCTATCTTATTAGAAAGGATGCTTAAATTGTATAAAATGTTTACGTTATTTTTCTTCTGCCGGCTTTTTCTTAGGCATTGGTCCACGCATATGAATGACCAATCCATTTAAAAAATTTCTAAGAAATTGATCTCCACACTCTACATATTTTGGATGATCCTCATTTCTAAAGATCGCGCCTAATTCACTTTTGGTAACTTTAAAGTCTACAAGACCACAAATAGCTACTATATCGTCATCACGCAATTTTAGCGCCACACGAAGTTTCTTGAAAATATCATTGTTTGTTAAACCCATAGACACAAAAATAGACATTATAATGTTTTACGCATAAAATTTGCCTTATAAATAGTGCTAATGCTCATTAGATCTAAAATCTGGATAAGCGTTCATTCCATGCTCATGTTGGTCTAGACCTTCCATTTCTTCTTTTTCCGAAACTCGCAAGCCACTAGTTCTCTTAATAATGTAAAGAATAAAATATGATGTGGAGAGGCAAAAAATCGCGATGATGGCTATTCCTTCTATCTGAATTATAAATTGTGCTATGCCCGCCATTTTACCGAAAATTCCTACGGCTAATGTCCCCCAGATACCACATATTAAATGAACAGCAATAGCACCTACAGGATCATCTAGTTTTAATCTATCTACCAGAGAAACTCCAAACACAATAATGATCCCTGCGAGTATACCTATTATAACAGCATCATTGGGAGACATTTGGTCTGCTCCTGCAGTAATACCTACCAATCCTCCTAGTATTCCGTTCAAGAACATCGTAATATCATAATTCTTGTATCGAAGGGTAGAGAAAAGAAAGCAAGATATTCCACCGGCTGCAGCGGCTAAAGAAGTAGTTACTAAAACCAAGGAGGTTGCTCCAGGTTCAGCAGATAGTACAGAGCCTCCGTTAAATCCAAACCATCCCAACCAAAGTATGAGCACCCCTGCAGCTGCTAAGGGCAAATTATGACCCGGAATAGGTTTAGGATTTTTATTTTCGTCAAATTTTCCAATTCTAGGTCCCAATAAATAGACGGCTACCAAGGCTGCCCAACCTCCAACAGAATGAACTAGGGTAGAGCCGGCAAAATCATAAAAACCAAGCGCATCCAGAAATCCACCTCCCCATTTCCAAGAACCAACAATTGGGTATATTAGACCTACATAAATAATAGTAAATATCATAAAACCTCCAATCTTTATACGTTCTGCAACTGCCCCAGATACTATTGTTGCAGCGGTTGCAGCAAACATCCCTTGAAAAAGAAAATCTGTATAATACGTATAACCACCATTAGCATAAGTTATAGATAATCCGTTTTCTGGAATAGTAAGTCCAAATCCTGCAAATTTTATAATACCTGTAGAATTTTCACCAAAGCCCGGATACATTAAATTAAAACCTCCTATATAATACATTAGGAGTCCGGCGCAAATAATAAATAGATTCTTGAAAAGTATATTAATTGTATTTTTTTGTCTGGTAAGTCCTATCTCTAAAAATGAAAACCCCAGATGCATAAAAAATACCAACCCGGTGCAGATCATCATCCAAACATTGTTCGCAGTAAATAAAGCTGTCTCCATAGAATTTTGAACTTCGTAGTGTATATTAATAAAGAGTATCCGTGCCTTTCTCGCCGGTTCTTATTCTATAAGCTTCCATGATCTGGGATACAAAAATTTTTCCATCTCCAACTTCACCAGTTTTGCCTGCAGAAATAATTGCATTAATAGTATCATCTTCAAATTTATCTTCAACCACTATGGATAGATATCTTCTCTGAATGTCACTTGTGCTATAAGATACCCCGCGATAAACACTCCCTATTTTCTCATTTCCAACACCGGTAACATCCCAGTAAGAGAAAAAGTTAATTCCTTTTTGATGCAAGGCTTTTTTAACAGCAGAAAATCTTGACTTTCTAATGATTGCTTCTATTTTTTTCATGGAAATCTATTTTGAAATTGTTTCGAATCAGAATAAAATTATAAGTACTCACACATTGACTAAAATATAAATAATATCAATACACCCCCTTATTTTGAGGGGCTACGGATTAAAAATGTATATATATTAATTTTTAGTAGTTAAAATTAAGGGGTATGTATTATTATTCATTAAAAATCTTTTTATTTAAGGTATTCATATTATTTCTGAATTTTGTCTGACCTGAGAGTTCTATTTATTGATGGTTTTAAGCGCGTAAATATTAAAATCTGATCTATTGGAGTGAAAAAGAGATCACTTAATCTGCCTAAGTGCAAATTTTAAAATTGTTCTAACTACCAAAAAAAACCTGCTCTATTTTTGAAGAATTAAGAATTCTATAAATAGAATAGAGTAATCGGAAATAAATTAATTACGACCTTTGAGATCTTTGATACTTAAATTGCACGTAAAGAAATATGACCTCAAAAGATATTAAGATTTATAGACTTGAGAATGAAGCTGGAACAATTTTAGAAATTTTGAATTTAGGCGCTGCAGTATTCAGCTTAAAATTAAAAGATCCAAAAGGTAATTTTATCAATGTTGTGGTTGGACCCAAAAATAAAGAAGATTATATAACAGAAGAATATCTTCAGAACAATATGGGTTTTGGAGCTTCTATTGGAAGGTATGCCGGAAGAATATCTCAAGGGAAATTTAAATTGGACAATAAAGACTATCAACTGTATGAAAATAATGGAGTACATCTTCATGGCGGAAAGCTAGGCCTTCAGCATAAGATCTGGCAGAAGCATTCCGAAACTACAGGTAACAATCCTTCTATAATTTTAAATTGCAATTCTGAAGATGGAGAGGAAGGATATCCCGGAAATTTAAATGTGCAGGTTCAATATACACTTACCGAAGAAAATAAGCTGGAAATTGTTTACACAGCACGTACCGATAAAAGGACAATAGTTAATCTAACGAATCATACTTATTTTAATTTGAGCGGGGAGGGGAGTATAAAAGATCATGAACTTTATATAAACGCAGCCCAAATTTTAGAAGTAGATGAAAGATTGAGACCCACAGGAATTTTGAGATCACTAAATTCTGAACTAAAGAATTTTTCAAGTTCTAAAAGAATTGGGAACACGTTCGTAGATGATACTTTTATTTTGAAAGAAGGCAGGATAAAAGCTATGGTCTATGCTCCAGATGCTAAATTAGAAATGGTCTTTAAGACCAATCAACCAGCCGTGGTGGTATTTATTCCTAAAGATTTACCAACAAATTGGAAGTACAATACAAGTATTGCACAAGAATTTCCATCTATTTGTTTGGAGGCGCAAAACTTTCCAGATGCTCCAAATCACTCTCATTTTCCTTCCGCTGTATTAGAACCTGGCGAAACCTATTATAACAAGATCTCTTATACATTTAGTTTTAAATAAGATCGGGATAAAATAAAAAGGCCGAATGATAACATTCGACCTTTTTACTTACTAAATTTTTTAATATTTATTCCATTATAGAATAGATGCTATAAGAATTTGCTGGAGCTTCTAACGTTACAGTTCCATTTTCTGCAACTGTAGTAGAATAGCTTGTTTGCTTAGCGTAATCCATTATTTTTTTACCTGCCCATGTAGAATTGATCTCACGTCTTTTAACATTGCTGTTGGTGTTAATGTATAAGATAATCCCGGGGTTGGTAGCTGTTCCTTTTCTTCTCATAATATATTCATCATTATCATTAAAGAGAACTTCAACTTCACCTGTAGCAAGAGAATTATGAATTAACATCAAATTCTTTAATTCATCTTGAAAAATAGCATTTTCATAGTCGGAATAGAATATTGTAGGATAACCATCATGCGTTAAAATATAAGCATAAGCTTTCATTTTATTACTTTCGTCTATTCTATTGTCTACATTATCATCTTTTTCTGTATCATGATTTGCTACAAAGGTTACTGCTTTTTCAGGATAGGTTTTGCGAAGCATATCTTTTCCTAAAAAGGTAAGATCTTTATTTCTGTCAAAAGCTTCTTCCATTTTATAGAAGCAAGCAAAATCAAAAGCGGAAGCTCCAGAATCTTCTACCCATTTTTCTAATACGGCGCCGTTACCATCATAATTTTCTCCTACTGCAAAACCACCTACTTCATTTAACCAGGCCTTTACTACCCAAGGTTCAAATCCTTTTACATAATCAAATCTCCATCCATCAAAGCCCATTACATTTTTATAATATTTAGCTACAGAGTTGTCTTTTTTCCAGAACCACTCCTGTACACGTTCCTGATCATGACATACATCCTGTTCTGCATAGAAAAGATCTCCAGAATCGCGCTCGTGAATATCATTAGGATGGTAGTCTTTATAACTTCTATTGAACATTCCTGAAGCATTTCCATGAGTTTCATCAAAAAGTGTGTAAGTGTTCTTATTTCTGTATGGATTAAATTCTTCTCCACCACCAGAGTTATGATTTAGTACAATATCTGCAATAACTTCCAGATTGTGATCATGAGCATTGCTTATAAGACTTTCTAATTCTGCTCTGCTTCCAAAGCGAGTTTCTACGGTACCTTGTTGGTTAAATTCTCCAAAATCAAAATAATCTGAAGGATCATATCCCATAGAATACCCTCCGGATTGTCCTTTGGTTGCTACAGGAAGCCATAATCTATTTACTCCTGCATCTGCCCAATCTTCAATATGGTCATTTATAACGTTCCACCAATCTCCACGAGGTTCCACATCCCAATAAAAGGTTTGCATCATTACACCTTGTCCGTTTTTATAAGCATTTAGATCTAATGCTTGAGGTTGTGAGGTAACGGGAGGATTTTCTCCACCATTGCCACCATCGGTATCAGGAGTATCTGCATCATCACTAGAACAGGCACTTAAAGATAGTAGTGCAGTAAATACAGTACCATAAATTAATTTTCTTTTCATCATAAGTTTAGTTTTTAAAAACAAAAAAGCTGTCTGAAGACTTTTAAGATTTAACTTAACTTCTAATAATTAGAAATAGGTTAAGCCTTAATCTTTAGACAGCTTTAGGATTATATTATTGTAAGATCTATTCTGTATCTACAACTGGAATAAAGGTGTAACGTCCGGTAAGGTCATTAAACCAAACTGTATAAGTTCCAGCTTTCACCATAATGTCATCACCATTTGCGATTCCACTTGGGAAACTTTCTCCACCTCCCCAGTTTACATCCCAGGCTAAATTAGCTCTGAATTTTAATGGACCATCTGTAAGAACTACATCATTAGCTTGCCAGATATGCTTGTCAAAATCAGAATTTGTCATTTTGATGTCTGGAGTTGGGTTATCATCACCAGGCCATCCAACAGAAGTTCCCGCTCCAACAATTCCTATTACATCATAAGTAGGAGCTGCACTAGCATCATAAGCTTCAAAAGAGTACGTAAAATCTTCTCTGTTAACCATTAAAGAGTAATACTGATCTGTAGCTACACCAAATGCAGATGGATCTCCACCTAAGGTTTCGCTGCTAGTAAAAGTACCAGCGTCAAGACCCCATTGTGGTTGCCATTCACCTTTAGTTTCAAGTAATTTGAAACCTTCAACATCTGCTCCACCTTTAAATCTACCGGTATAGTAGTATACATTTTCATTTGCAAAGTCTCTAAACAATGGTGTATTGTTATTATTGTTTTGCCATCCTGCAGCAGTTGCATCTCCAACTAAATAAAATTCTTTATAAGATGGACCTTCTGTATCCCCTTCAGGTAAAAGAACAGTTAGAGTTAAAACTTCTGAAGTTTGCTCAACTACGTTTCCTGCATCGCTTCCTGCATAAGCTCTAACTTTAAAATAAAGGTTACCAGTATTTGGAAGATCTGTTTCTACATCGTTATCTAATCCTGCTTCTGCAGCAAGCTCTAACATTGAGGCAACAGTTACAGAAACGTTGGTAGTAGAAACATCACCTAAAACGGTATAGCTGTCAAAAGATTCTGAAGCAGATCCCTGAAGTTCATAGTTAATAGGAGTTTGTACATCAAAATCAACTTCATTCCATACAAATCTTTCTGCTAGGTTATCTCCATTTGCAGCTCTAAGAGTATAAACTTCTGAAGTAGAATTTGTAAATGATATTCCTTCCGGATCTGGTTTAGCGGTGAACGTGAAATCATCATCCTCAGAACACGCATTTAAGCTAATGATCGCGATGAAAGCTATGAATAAGTTAGTTATTTTTTTCATTTTCTTTATTATTTATTAGTAGCCTGGATTTTGCTTTAGATTAGTATTTATTAAGATAATGTTACTTGGTAATGGAAAAAGATCTCTAAAAGATTCTACTGCAGTTCCGGATTTAGCACCCCCTTTAAAAGGCCATAAATAGTTTCCTGATGTATAATCGTTAAAGCGAATAAGATCTGATCTTCTCTGACCTTCCCAATAAAGTTCTCTTGCTCTTTCATCTATAATGAAATCTAAGGTAAGATCGCTGCTGTTGATATTTCCAGAATCGTCACCAATAGCTCTTTCTCTTAACTCATTAATATAACTTGTAGCTGTTTGAAGATCACCTCCGGCACCACCTCTTAATACAGCTTCTGCATAAGTAAGGTACATCTCTGCTACACGTATTACAGGAAGATCTGTATCTACAAATTCTCCACTTGCATCATTACCCTGTTCACCATTAGATTTGATATTGGTAAATTTAGTAACAGCATAACCATCTGTAAATGTATTAGCGATCTTATTGATCTCTAGATTTTGACCTTCTGTGTAGAACAAAGCTCTACCGTCAGACCATTCTGTTGGGTTTCCATCTGCATCTTTGGCAGTTACAGCATAGTCAAATTTATTAACTAGTGCTTTGGTAGTTCTAAGACCTTCCCAGCCACCATTAACTCCAGAATTAGAAGCATCCATACTACCACCTATAGAAGCGTGCACAAGAAATGTTGTTCCTCCATAAGTTCTAGATTGATTTCCATCGAAATTAAGAGCGAAGATAAATTCTTTCTGAGCTCCGTTAGAATTGTTATCTGCTAAGAATAATTCATCATAAGCAGATCCATTTCCGTTTGCATCTGTAGTGTTAATGCTATAAGAAGAATTTATCGCTTTTGAAGCATAAGTAACAGCATCGGTATTTCTATCTTCACCTACATACACATCAGCATTAAGATACAGCTTAGATAAAAGTGCCCATGCAGCAACTTTATCTACACGGCCATATTCATTAGCACCACTTTCTTTTAAAAGATCTTGAACTTCAAGAAGTTCAGACTCTACGTAATTGAAAACTTCTGTACGAGAAGATTGTGATGGTAAGTCTGTAGAAACTTTGTCTACTAGCGGCACATTTGCATAAAGGTCTACTAGGTTGTAGTAAGCAAATGCTCTTAAAAATCTAGCTTCTGCTATGTAAGCTTTAACTTCATCATTATCACTTAAAGATTCTGCGTTTGAAATAAAGGAGTTACAAAAAGAAGCTTCTTGTGCTAGACGATAGTACATTGCTGTAGTAAAGTCATTATTAGCTCCCCAGCTCATGGCATGAAGATTTGGAAGACCCGGGTCACCCCATCCTACCACTGCATTATCTGTAGTAAGCTCGTTTAAACTAAACAACATTCTAGAATATTGAGATGTACCTTCATCTATTCCAGAAATATCAGGCTGCCCAGCAGGACCTTCCTGACCTGTAAGTGCTAAACTAGCATATAATTTTGCTAAAGCACCCTTAGCTTCATCTGCATTTACAAATACATCAGCCTCGGTAAAACTATCCGGATCGATAGGTGTCTGATCTAGATCGTCATGGCATGATACTATAATAAGTGCCGGAATGACTAATATTAATTTTTTTATATAATTCATTTTCATAATTCTATTATTAGAAGTTCAGATTTACACCAACAGTAAAAGTTCTAGGTCTAGGGTAGAAGTTATTATCTATTCCTCCATCTATTTCTGGATCAAGACCTTCGTAATCTGTAATTGTCAAAACATTTTGTACAGTTCCGTATATTCTAAGATTAGATGCTTCCATAATGTTATCAAAAGTATGTCCTAAAGTTATGTTGTCTAACTTAAAGAAAGATGCCTCTTGTACATAGTAGTCACTCTGTAAATTGGTTTCTGTAATGTTTTGAAATCCTGCATTATAATAATCTGTATGCAGGTTAGTTAAAATGTTATTAGCAGTTGCTCTATTTAAATGAGCTCTACTAGAGGCCATGTTGTTGTATGCATAATTACCAAGGTTTGCTCTAGAAACGATAGATAGATCCCAATTCTTAAAATTAAGATTGGTGTTTAATCCCATTGTAATATCTGCGTTAGGGTCTTTATATAAATACTTGTCGTCATCATTAATTTGATTATCGCCATTTCTATCTACATAAGCGCCTTCAATTGGGTTGCCAGCTTCATTGTAAACTTGTTTATAAACCCAGTAACTAAATGGTGCAAAACCTTCTTTATGTAATTGAACGTTGTTTCCGGTACCACCACTAATTCCACCTTTTTCTACCTGATCTGGCAGATTTGTAATTTCATTTTCATTGTAAGCAATGTTATATCCAATGCTCCAAGTAAAATCGTCTGTTCTTACAGGCACTACATTAAGTTCAAATTCTAAACCTTTGTTCTCCATATCTCCAATATTCTTGTCGATACCATTAGAGAAGTTAGTGAAAGGATCTATAGTTACAAAGCTAATTAGATCTTCTGTCTTCTTGTAATAAGCGTTTACAGAACCGGAAATTCTATTTTCAAATAGCGAGTAATCTATACCTGCATTCAGAGTTTTACCAACTTCCCATCTAAGATCTTCATTATAAGCTTCTGGACGGTAGGTTTGGAAATATCCAGATCCAAATTGATAGTTTGCATTAGATCTACTACCTGTGTATTTAGTTAAGAAATTATAATCTCCTAAACCATTTACGTTTCCTATCTCTCCATAACCAACTCTTAATTTTAATTGATTAATTGTATTAGAATTGAAGAAATCTTCATTTACCACATTCCATGCAACTGCAAAAGAAGGAAAATATCCCCAACGATCGTCTGGATTTAATTTTGAAGATGCATCTGCTCTAAGTGTGGCAGTTAGTAAATATCTGTCGTCATAGTTGTAGTTAGCTCTACCGAAGTAAGACAATAATGTGCTTCTCCACTTATCTATAAATTCAAAATCGTTACCATCTTCCTGAGCTTCACTATCAAAGCTATAGTTATCATTTTCAAAACTCTGGTAAGAGTATCCTGCAACTGCAGAAATAGAGTGCTCGTTGATGTCTTTTGAATAGGTTAAATACGCATCAAATAATTTATTGGTAGAATTATTCACAAAATTTGAATAAGAACCATTCCAGTCTAATTGTGAAGAAGGCAATTGATCTGAAACGATCTTTCTACCATGGCTATTTGTTTTGTCATAACCTACATTTACAGTAGCTGTAAGATCTGGGAAGAAATGCAATTTGTAATCTACCTTCGCATTTCCAATTAATCTTCTAACTTCTGCAGTATCATCTATTAAATTTAATAATGCAACCGGGTTAGTAGGGGCTAAACTATTTTGAACACCATCAGAATTTAACCATGTAAAGTAACCTCCAAAAGGAGAGTTAGCATCGTATATAGATTGAGTAGGATCATAATCTACAGAACTTCCAATAGCTCCACGATCTGCAAATGTATTCTCTGTATACATTCCACGTCCATTAACTTCTACTTTTATATGGCCATCCATAAATGAAGGACGTAAACTTACAGAACCTGTTGTTCTAGAAAAGTTGTCACCTCGTAAAATACCGTCTTGATCTGTATACCCAATACTTGCACGGGTTGGCATAAAACCTCCAATATTTCCGGTAGTACTTAAGCTATGATCAAAACCAATAGCCTCTGTATAAATTTGTTCCTGCCAGTTAGTATTGCTAGAACCTAGTTTCTCAATATCAGATGGAGCTCCATTCTCATTGATTAAGGATCTAAATTGATCTGCATCCATTACATCTACATAATCTGTAGGACGGAAAATACTGGTAGTTCCAGAATAGTTGAATTTAAATTCTTGACCTGTTCCTCTTTTAGTAGTTATTAATATTACTCCGTTTGCAGCTCTTGCTCCATATATTGCAGTAGAAGATGCATCTTTAAGAACGGTCATGCTTTCAATATCGCTAGGGTTAATAAAATCTAGTGCGTTTCTAGATCCACCTGCGTTATCATTACTTAATGGAACTCCATCAACAACAAATAATGGAGAGCTGTTTAAGGATAAAGATCCCTGCCCACGAATAATGATCTTCTGACCTTCACCAGGAGCACCACCACCAGAAGTTACATTAACCCCGGCTATCTTACCCGTAATTAATTCTCCCGCGGTACTAATTTGACCCTTGTTAAAATCTTCTGTAGATACTTGGCTAACGGCGCCGGTAGCATCTTTTCTTCTTACAGAACCATAACCTACAAGAACAACTTCATCTAAAGCGTTCTGACTTTCGTCTAGCGTTATGTTAATTGTTTTTTGTCCAGTAAAAGGAACTTCTTTTGCCGTAAATCCAAGAAAAGAAAACACTAAAACGTTTTCGTTACTAACGTTAGTTAAGGTATAATTACCATCAAAATCGGTAACTGTTCCATTTGAGGTACCCTTTACGATAATGTTAACTCCCGGAATAGGTATTCCGTTAGAAGTTTCCGTTACAGTACCTGTTACGGTTTGTTGGGCAAAAAAGCTCATTGGCAGCAAAAACAGCAGATACAACGTGCTTTTAAATAATTTTTTCATAAATGATTTTGTTAGTTTGACTAAAAATTAACTTTATATTTCCACTTCCAGTTGTTAAAAGTATGTAAATTTTAGGTCAACTTTTGGGTCATTTCAGCTATTGGAACAACGCAAACGTTTTCGTGTTGAAAACTTTTGTAAATTAACGATCAAGCAGATTTTTTATGATAATTTTACTGAAAATTGAATTTGCCGTCCTAAGAATAATAATTCTATGAAAAGAAAATTAACCTTAAAACAAATCGCCAAAGAATTAGACGTCTCTATTTCTACAGTTTCTAAGGCTTTGAGAGATAGTGCAGAAATTAGTGAGGATACTAGAAAAAAGATTAAGGCCTTTGCTAAACTATATAATTACAAGCCTAACAATATCGCCTTAAGCTTAAAGAATAGGAAATCCAAGACCATAGGGGTGATTATTCCGGAGATCGTGCATCATTTCTTCACCACCGTAATTAGCGGTATCGAGCAAGTTGCAAATGAAAAAGGATATCATGTTATTATATGTATGTCTAATAATTCTTTTGATAAAGAAGTTATAAATATGGAACTTCTAGCTAATGGAAGTACCGATGGTTTTATAATATCTGTGGCCAAAGAAACCCAGCAGAAGCAAGACTATCATCACTTAAATGAGGTAATTAACCAAGGGATGCCTTTGGTAATGTTTGATAGGGTGATTGATGAAATATATTGTGACAAGGTGATAATAGATGATCTAAATGGTGCAAAAAAAGCTGTTCAGAAATTGATAGATCTGGGTTGTAAAAGAATAGGATTGTTGACTACCGTAGATTATGTAAGTGTTGGAAAATTAAGAACAGAAGGTTACCAGAATGCGCTGCAGGAGAATAATATCGAGGTCGATGAAGATTTGATCTTAAAGGTAGATGACTTTGATCTAAGTGAGAATGAGATCCAAGAATTTCTGAAAGAAAAAAATATGGATGGCCTTTTTGCCGTGAACGAACATTTTGCGATCTATGCCATTAAATCTTTCCAAGAAAATGGATTGAAGGTGCCAGAAGATGTGAAGGTAATTGGATTTACTGATGGGGAACTATCTAAAAGGTTCATTCCTAGCTTAACAACCGTAAATCAGCATGGGGCAGAAATGGGCGCGCAGGCAGCCAGAATTCTAATTAGAAAATTAGAAAATCAAGATGATGAGGAGCATTATCAAACAGTTATAGTAGAAACTGGACTTGTGGAACGTACTTCTACAAAAATTTAATTTAACATTGGAGTTTTAAAAAAATATATATCTTTACCAACTTTAATATCTCTCAAAACTGATATTTTCACTTCCTGATTATATGTTTTGACGAGTCTAGTGCTTGTCGTAATAGTAAATTAAACTTACGATATGCAAAAACGCACCCTTAGTTTTTGGGAGATCTGGAACATGAGTTTCGGTTTCCTGGGTATACAATTTGGTTTTGCGCTTCAAAACGCGAACACCTCCCGAATTTTTGAAACTTTAGGCGCCAATGTAGAGGATATTCCTATACTATGGATCGCCGCGCCGGTTACAGGATTGATCATTCAGCCTATTATAGGATACTTTAGTGATCGTACTTGGACCAAATTAGGTAGGAGAAGACCCTACTTTTTAATTGGTGCAATTTTATCCTCTCTGGCACTATTTATCATGCCAAATTCTCCAACTTTATGGGTTGCAGCCGGAACATTATGGATGATGGATGCCTCTATAAATATCTCTATGGAGCCATTTCGTGCTTTTGTAGGTGATAATTTACCAGAAAGGCAACGTACTCTAGGGTTTTCCATGCAAAGTTTCTTTATAGGAATTGGTGCTGTGGTTGGCTCTTTATTACCTTATATGTTTACCAACTGGTTTGGTGTAAGCAACACAGCTCCAGAAGGTATCATTCCAGATTCTGTTAAATGGTCTTTCTACGTGGGTGGTATAGTTTTCTTCCTAGCAGTACTTTGGACGGTTATTAAATCTAAAGAATATTCTCCGGCAGAGCTTGCAGCTTTTGAGAAGTCTCATAAAGAGCAAAATCCAGCTCGAGTAGAGCCTGTTATAGATAAAGCAAAGAACATTAAAGTACAGTTTATGTCTGGTCTTGGAATGACCATCTTGGGAACTGTAGTTTCTGCTTTTATCTATTATGAAAAATATACAAAAGAACTTTATATCTTATTTATAGGTCTTATTATAATAGGTCTATTATTTATGATAGTTTCTCAATTACGTAAGAATAATACGAGAAACGGATTCACAATTATTATTACAGACATGTTAAACATGCCATCTGCTATGAAGCAACTGGCGTGGGTGCAATTCTTTTCATGGTTTGCACTATTCTCCATGTGGATCTATACCACGCAGGCCGTAACCGGACATGTTTTTGGAACAAGAGACACTACCTCAGAACTTTATAATGATGCGGCAGATTGGGTAACAGTAATGTTTACTGTTTATAATGGAGTTGCAGCAGCAGTAGCATTTTTGTTACCGGTACTGGCTAGAAGAACAAGTAATAAATTCACACACATGCTGGCACTTTGTGCAGGAGGATTAGGGCTTATTTCTATCTATTTTCTTTCAGATAAAATAGGATTGTTAATGGCCATGGTGGGAGTTGGAATTGCATGGGCGAGTATTTTGTCTATACCATATGCCATGCTTTCAGGATCACTACCTTCAGCAAAAATGGGTTACTATATGGGAGTTTTTAACTTCTTTATTGTAATTCCGCAAATAGTTGCAGCAACCATATTAGGATTTTTAGTTAAAGAACTTTTCAATAACGAGCCAATCTATGCGCTAATTATAGGAGGAGTTTCTATGATTGTAGCAGGATTATTAACATTAAGAGTAAAAACTCAACGTAAAATTAATATAAGTGAGCAATAGTAAAGGAGTCATTTTTGACCTGGACGGGGTAATTGTAGATACTGCAAAATTTCATTTTTTGGCTTGGCGAAAGCTAGCAAATGATCTTGGATTTGATATCACAGAAACCCAAAACGAAGAGCTTAAAGGAGTAAGCCGAGTGAAATCTTTAGAAATAATCTTGGGCTGGGGTGGCGTAACACTTACCGAAGACGAATTTATGGAACAAATGGCGATGAAGAATGATAATTATCTTTCTTATATCTCCGGAATGACTAAAAGTGACATTCTGCCTGGCGTTTCTGAAATCATTGATTTTTTAAAAGAAAATGATATTCCAATTGCTTTAGGCTCTGCTAGTAAGAATGCAAGGAATATATTGGAAAAAGTAGGCTTGTATCAAAGTTTTGATGCTATAGTTGATGGGAACGATGTAAGCAAAGCAAAACCTAACCCTGAAGTTTTCCTTATTGCAGCAGATCAGTTAAATGTTGACCCAGAAAACTGTGTAGTTTTTGAAGATTCGGTTGCCGGAATTCAGGCTGCAAATTTAGCTAAAATGACAAGTATTGGAATTGGTGAAGAAGCTGTTTTAAATGAAGCCGATCACGTTTATACCGATTTCACAGAAATTGAAATAGATTTTATTAAAAAATTAGTTACCAAGTAAGCGATGAATCAAGATTATATACAACCGGATAGCTGGTCTATCATTGAAGAAGGATTTGAGAAAGGACGGGTGAAATCTTCAGAAAGTCTTTTTAGTATTGGAAATGGAGCCATGGGGCAACGTGCCAATTTCGAAGAATCTTATACAGGTTCTTCTTTTCAGGGAAGTTACATAGCTGGTATTTATTACCCAGATAAGACAAAAGTTGGCTGGTGGAAAAATGGATATCCGGAATATTTCGCAAAAGTATTGAATGCTCCAAACTGGATTGGGATAGATGTTGAAGTTGAAGGTGAGTCTTTAGATCTTAATACGTGTAAAAGTATTGAAGATTTCCGCAGAGAATTGAACATGAAAGAAGGATGGCTAAAACGTAGTTTTGTGGCTACTCTTCCAAATGATATAAAAATTAAAGTAACTGCTACCAGATTCCTTTCTATGGAATTGGATGAGTTGGGAGCTATAGACTATAATGTAGAACTTCTAAGCGGGAAAGCGAAGATCGTTTTTAAACCTTATTTAGACAGCGGAATTAGTAATACCGATGCTAACTGGGAAGAGCGTTTCTGGAAAACGGTAGCTATAAAAGAAGAAGGTCATCAGGCTTTTATTACATCTCAAACGCTTAAAACTGAGTTTTTGGCGTGCACGTATATGCAGTCTGAAATTTTTGTGAATGAAGAGAAAGTTCAAGCAGACTTCAATTCTAAACAAGAAGAAAACAAAATAGAATTCTCTTATGCTGTTTTTGCTGAAAAAGGGGACACTGTAAAGATCCGTAAATATGCGGGTTATGTTACAGACATGAATCATGAGAAAAATGGGTTGGTAGATGCAGCTAAAAATGTACTTGCTACTGCCTTAGATCATGGTTTTGACGCTTTGTTGCAAATGCAAAAAGAAACCTGGGTTAAGATCTGGGAAATGGCAGATATTTCTATTGAAGGAGATGTAAAAGCACAACAGGGAATTAGATTCAACATCTTTCAGCTAAATCAAACTTATTCTGGTAAAGATGAACGTTTGAATATTGGACCAAAAGGATTTACCGGAGAAAAATATGGTGGAAGCACTTATTGGGATACTGAGGCTTATTGTATTCCATTCTACATGGCTACAAAAGATCAGCAGGTTGCAAGAAACTTATTAACGTACAGATACAATCACCTTCAAAAAGCTATTGAAAATGCAGAAAAATTAGGCTTTACTAATGGCGCTGCTTTATATCCAATGGTTACTATGAACGGGGAAGAAAGTCATAACGAGTGGGAGATCACCTTTGAGGAGATTCACCGTAACGGTTCTATGGTATTTGCCATTTACAATTATGTGCGCTATACAGGAGATTTTGATTACATCCCAGAAAAAGGTTTAGAAGTAATGATTGCTGTGGCTCGTTTCTGGCAGCAACGTGCAAACTTCAGCAAAGCGAAGAATAAATTCGTGATTCTTGGAGTTACCGGGCCTAACGAATATGAAAATAACGTGAACAATAACTGGTATACCAACTATTTAGCAAAATGGTGTATCGAATATTGTATGCAAATGATAGACAAGGTAAAATCTGGTCATAAAGAAGATTATGATCGAATTATGGGGCATACCAATCTATCAGATTCTGAATTAATGGAATGGAAAGATGTGGCTGACAATATGTATTTCCCATATTCAGAAGAAAAAGGAGTTTTCTTACAACAAGATGGTTTCTTAGATAAAGAGATCATTCCTGTGGAAGATCTAGATCCTAAAATGCGCCCGATAAACCAAACATGGAGTTGGGATAGAATTTTGAGATCTTGTTATATTAAACAAGCAGATGTATTGCAAGGTTTCTATTTCTTTGAAGATCATTTCAAAGAAAATGAGTTAGAAAAACATTTCGATTTTTATGAGCCATTAACCGTTCATGAATCTTCTCTTTCTCCTTGTGTACACAGTATTCAGGCTGCGAAATTGGGAAGAATGGCCCAGGCATATGAGTTTTATGTTCGTACTTCTAGATTAGATCTTGATGATTATAACAACGAGGTAAAAGAAGGGTGCCATATTACAAGTATGGCGGGAACTTGGATGAGCATTGTAGAAGGTTTTGGTGGAATGAGAATCGTAGACGATAAGCTTTCCTTCAGCCCAAGAATTCCAGAAGAGTGGAAAGGCTATTCTTTTAAAGTGAATTTTAGAAATCAGATCTTAAAGATCAAGGTAGCGGCAGATAAAACTACTTTCAGTTTAGAAGGAGAGGAGGCTATTAAGATCTTAGTAAAAGATAGGTTGGTAGAAGTCACTCCAAATGAATTGATCACAGTTTAAAAAATTAATAAATATTGAGAGATCCGGAAAGCACATATTGCATTTTAGTTGGAAGATATCTTCTTTAACATTTAAATGTATTGCGCTCTCTGGATCTTTTATTTCTTAGAATATCGAATTTATGAGAGTATCTAACCTTTTATTTTTAGTCTTTTTAGTTTGCGGATTTTCTGTGAACGCGCAAATAGATCATATGGAACCGCCATTTTGGTGGTCTGGAATGCAACAAAATGAATTGCAGATCATGTTCCACGGGAAAGATATCGCCCAATATGATGTAGCTGTGAGCAATGATGTTGTGATCAACGGCATTACAAAAACCGAAAACCCAAACTACGTTTTTGTAACCTTAGATTTGAAAGATGTAGCAGCAGGAACATTAAAAATCGATTTTAAGAAAAAAGGGAAAGTGACTTTCAGCAAGAATTATGAAGTAAAGGAGCGTCGTGAAAACTCAGCTTTACGTCAAGGTTTTGATGCTAGTGATGTTATGTATCTCATCATGCCAGACAGGTTTGCAAATGGAGATCCTAAAAATGATTCTTCCAAAGAAATGTTGGAAAAAGCAGATCGTGATAATTTAGGAGGGAGACATGGAGGAGATATTCAGGGAATTATAGATCATTTAGATTATATAGAAGAATTAGGAGCTACAGCAGTGTGGAGTACCCCGTTATTAGAAGATGATGATCCTACATATTCTTATCATACCTACGCGCAAAGCGATGTTTACAACATCGATCCTCGTTATGGTACCAATGAAGATTACAAGCGTCTTTCCGCAGAAATGCATAAAAAAGATCTTAAACTTATTATGGATTATGTTACCAATCACTGGGGCGCAGAGCATTGGATGATAAAAGATCTTCCTACCTACACATGGATTCATCAGTTTCCGGGATACGCCAACTCTAATTATAGAATGACCACGCAAATGGATCAAAATGCTTCTGCAAGAGATCTGAGATATTGCGTAGATGGTTGGTTTACCAAGACAATGCCAGATCTAAATCAGAGCAATCCTTTAGTGACTACATATTTACTTCAAAATGCAATTTGGTGGATAGAGTATGCAGATCTAGACGGATTTAGAGTAGATACGTATTCTTATAATGACAAACAGGGAATTGCGGCTTGGACGAAAGGAATTATGGATGAATATCCAAATTTCAATATCGTTGGGGAAGTTTGGATGCACGATCAGGCGCAGATCTCTTTTTGGCAAAAAGACAGCCCAATTAGCGCCATTCAAAGTTATAATTCTTACCTGCCTTCTGTGATGGATTTCACCTTTCATGATGCATTAACCTCTATGTTTAATGAAGAAGATCAAGGTTGGGGAAATGGAATGATGAAAGCTTATGAGAATTTTGTAAATGATTTCTTGTATGCAGATATCGATAATATTTTAGTCTTTGCCGGAAATCATGATACCAACAGGATTAATCAGATCTATAAGGGAGATCTTGATAAGTACAAATTAGCAATGACGCTTGTTTTCACCACTAGAGGAATTCCTCAGGTATATTATGGTGATGAGTTAGGAATGATGGGAGACAAAGATGCTAAAGGAGACGGAGACATTCGTCGCGATTTTCCCGGAGGATGGCAAGGTGATGATGCAAGTGCTTTTACTCAAGCAGGAAGAACAGATAATCAGAATGAATTTTACGCTTTCACCAAGAAACTGTTGAATTATAGAAAGAATAAAGACGTGCTGCACTTTGGTAAATTGATGCAGTTCTTACCGGAAGACAATGTGTATGTGTATTTCAGATATAACGAGAAAGAAACGGTAATGGTAGTGATGAATAATAATTCTGAAGATAAAGAGATCTCATTAGATCGTTTTGCTGAAGGAATTAAAGAACATACTTCCGGAACAGATATTTTAACCGGAGAAGGAGTAGATCTTTCTGGGAAATTAAAGATCAATGCAAAATCACCGATGGTGATCGAGTTGAAGTAATTTTATAAAAACAAAATTTGAAAAATAAGCCAACATTCATAATCTCAAAACAGCTTTTTGTTGCTCTGTTTATAGGAATAATTTCCTTCTCATTACATGCACAAAATCCTGATAGAAAATATCAAACACATAAAGTAGAAGCTAATGTGATCACCATTTCTACCAGCGATGGAGTATACCGGTTTATGCCTTTCACCAAAGAGATCATGGAAACCTCTTTTATTCCAAAAGGTGAAAAGTACAATCCGGAATCTTTTGCGGTGGTATTAGCGCCTAAAAATGTGAAGGTAAATGTTTCTGAAGATGATAACTCATTAAAAATCGATACCGATGGCCTTGATGTTGTAATTACAAAAGCTCCATTTCAGATAAGCTATTATTTTGAAGGTGAAAAAGTGCTTTCAGAAAAAGTGGGTTATACCAAAACTGAAGAATTTGAAAAATTAGATTTCAATTTAAACGAATCTGAAATGCTTTATGGAGGAGGAGCTCGTGCTTTGGGAATGAATAGAAGAGGGAACAGACTTCAACTTTATAACCGTGCGCATTATGGTTATACCACCAAATCTGAATTGCTTAATTATACGCTTCCAATTGCTATTTCTTCAAAGAAATATTTGTTGCATTTTGATAATGCTCCTATTGGATATTTAGATCTGGACAGTGAGCACAACAATACGCTGACTTATGAGACAATAAGTGGCAGAAAGACCTATCAGGTAATTGTTGGAGAAACATGGGAGAATATCATTTCAAATTATACCTTATTAACAGGTCGCCAGCCAATGCCGCCTCGTTGGGCATTAGGTAATTTCTCGAGTAGATTTGGATATCACTCTCAGAAAGAAGTTTTGAATACCATTGAGGAATTTAAAAAAGACAGCATTCCGGTAGATGCTATTATTTTGGATCTTTTTTGGTTTGGTCATGATATTAAAGGCACCATGGGAAATCTCGAATTTGTAAAAGATTCTTTTCCGGAGCCTAAAAAGATGATTGCTAAATTACTTAATAAGGGCGTGAATACCATTTTAGTAACAGAACCATTTATATTAACAACGTCCAAAAAATGGGATAATGCGGTTGCTAAAAATGTATTAGGAACAGATTCTATTGGCCAACCTTTTAAATTTGATTTTTACTTTGGGAACACCGGTTTGGTAGATATTTTTAAACCGAAAGCGAGAGATTGGTTTTGGGATATTTATAAAGATCTTAAAAGTTATGGTGTAAAAGGTTGGTGGGGAGACCTGGGAGAACCAGAAGTTCATCCATCTAAATTGCAACACAGTATTGGCAGCGCAGACGAAGTTCATAATATCTACGGGCATTATTGGGCAAAACTTATTTATGATGGTTATAGAGAAGAATTTCCAAAAGAACGTCCGTTTATTTTAATGAGAGCGGGAGCAGCAGGATCACAACGTTTTGGACTTATTCCGTGGTCTGGAGATGTCAGCAGAAGTTGGGGTGGGTTAAAACCACAACCGGAGATCTCTTTACAAATGGGACTTCAAGGGCTGGCTTATATGCATTCAGATCTTGGAGGTTTTGCAGGGGATCTGGAAGATAATGAGCTTTACACACGTTGGTTACAATATGGCGTTTTTCAACCCATTTTTCGTCCGCATGCGCAAGAAGCAGTAGCCTCAGAACCTGTATTTAAAAATGCTGAAACTAAAGCACTCGCTAAAAAATCTATTGAGTTGAGGTATCAATTATTGCCTTATAATTATACGCTCGCTTATCAAAACAGCAATTCTGGGTTGCCTTTAATGAGACCTTTATTCTTTGAAGAATCTGCAAATTATAAGCTTTATAGCATTTCTAACACTTATTTATGGGGGAATAATTTTTTGATCTCTCCGGTGGTTGAACCAAATGTTTCTGAAAAAGAGATCTATTTTCCGGCAACTTCTAATTGGTTCGATTTTTACACAGGACAACAATATAGGAAAGGAACAACTGCTGAAGTGCATTTAGAAAAAGATCATATTCCAACATTTGTAAGAGGTGGGTCTATCATTCCGATGGCTAAGCCTATGCAAAATACTACTGATTATAACGTTTCAGATCTTGATCTTCATTTTTATTATGATGCTGAAGCAAAAACAAGCGAAGCTGAAGTTTATAATGATGATGGAAAAACTCCAAATGCGTTTAAAGATGGAGCTTATGAACTTTTGAAAATAAAGAGTAATGCTTCAGCAAGCGAGCTTGATATTGAAATTAAAAAAGAGTTAGGAGCAAATTTCAGATCAGAATTTAAGCATTTAGATATCATCATTCATAATATTTCAGCAAAACCGAAAGCATTAGAGTTCAATGGGAAATCTCAAAAATTCAGCTGGAATGAGAACGCTAAAGAACTTATTTTCAGAATAGAATTAGTCACAGAAAACTCCACGATCCATATAAAATTCAATTAATCATTTATAAAAGTTAACTATGAAAAGAATAGCATTAGCGCTGGCAACAGTAGCATTTATGGCTTCTTGCAAGAATGACAAGCAAGAAGAAACTGTAACTCAGGAAAATGAGCAGGAAACATTAGCTCCTGTAGCAGATTCAGATCTTGAAAGTTCTGTAATTTATGAGGCAAACATTCGTCAGTATTCAAAAGAAGGATCTTTTAAAGCATTTACGAAAGACATTCCGCAGTTAAAAGAATTGGGAGTTAAAGTGATCTGGTTAATGCCAATTTATCCTGTTTCGGTAAAAAATAGAAAAGCAACCGGAGGAGGGTTTGTGAGTGATATTAAAGATGAAAAAGAGCGTGAGAAATATTTAGGAAGTTATTATGCAGTAACAGATTATACTGCTGTAAACCCTGAATTTGGTACTGAAGAAGATTTTCAAGATTTGGTAGATACCGCTCATGAAAATGGCATGTACGTGATCTTAGATTGGGTAGCAAATCACACAGGATGGGATAGTAAATGGATTACAGAGCATCCAGAATATTATACTCAGAATGACAAAGGTGAGATCATAGATCCTATTAATCCTGAAACTGGAGAATCTTGGGGGTGGACAGATACTGCAGATCTTAATTATGACAATAAAGATCTTTGGACTGCAATGACCAATAGTTTAACATATTGGGTAGATAAACATCAAGTAGATGGTTTTAGAGCTGATGTTGCGGGTGAAGTTCCAACAGAATTTTGGGAACAAGCTGTAGATAAGATTAAAGCTATTCGTCCGGTATTTATGTTGGCAGAGTCTGAAGATAAAGATCTTTTTCACAAAGCTTTTGATATGGGGTACAACTGGGAAGGTCATCATATTATGAATGATATTGCTCAAGGAAAAGCTACGGTTGAAAAGTGGGATGCTTACATGAAAAAGATAGACACTACCTTTCAAAAAGATGATATCTTAATGAATTTTGTAACCAACCACGATGAGAATAGCTGGAGTGGAACTGTTAAGGAAAGAATGGGAGATGCTTCTGAAACTATGTTGGCGCTTACCTATACAATTCCCGGAATGCCTTTAATTTATAGCGGACAAGAATATGGTCTTGACCATAGATTAAAATTCTTCGAAAAAGACAGTATTCCAAAAACTAAAGGTCAAGTTTGGGATTTAATGGCGAAATTAGGAAAACTTAAAAATGATGATGCAGCTTTAGCCGGTGGTAAAAAGGCATCAGCATATAAAAGGTTAACCACAAGTAATGATAAAAATGTATTGGCTTTTGAAAGAGCAAATGGAGATGAAAAAGTGATCTACATTGCGAATATGACCAAAGCTCCTGCAGAGTTTACTTTAGATCTTAAAGGAGATTTTCATGACTATATTAAAGGTCAATCTGTTGAACTTAAGGCTGATCAAAAGATGAATTTTAAGCCATGGGAATTTATCATATTAACAAATAGATAGGTTTTTTTCCTAATATATTATTAATGAGCCTCAGAAATGAGGCTTTTTTTATGAGTTATCAACCGAAAACGATTGAGTGCTGACTGAAATTAGGTTTTAAGGCTCAAATCGAATATTTTTACATTAATGCAAGAAAAAATCAAGAAAATAGGAGTGTTAACATCTGGTGGTGATGCTCCCGGAATGAACGCCGCAATTAGAGCGGTAGTAAGAAGTTGTGCTTTTAATAATATTGAATGTGCTGGGATCTATAGAGGATATCAAGGTCTTATAGAAAATGATATTGAAGAATTAAATGCTAGATCGGTACGTAATGTTATAAGCAGAGGAGGAACTTTTCTGAAATCGGCAAGATCTAAAGAATTTCAAACCAAAGAAGGAAGACAGAAAGCCTATAATAACCTTAAAAATGCTAACATAGATGCATTAGTAGTTATTGGTGGGGATGGAACCTTTACCGGTGGGCTTTTGTTTGATACAGAATTTGATTTCCCGGTTATCGGGATTCCAGGTACCATAGATAACGATATAAGCGGAACAGATTTCACTATAGGATATGACACTGCTTTAAATACAGTAGTAGAAGCTATAGATAAAATTAGAGATACCGCAAGTTCTCATAACCGACTTTTCTTAGTGGAGGTTATGGGGCGTGATGCTGGAGATATTGCACTTAACAGTGGAATTGGGGCCGGGGCAGAAGAGATCTTGATACCTGAAGAAAATACAGGGGTAGATAGACTTATAGAATCTTTAAGAAAAAGTAAGAAAACTGGAAAAACATCCAGTATCATAGTAGTTGCTGAAGGCGATAAAAGTGGAAAGAACATTTTTGAGCTGGCAGAATTTATAGAACAAAACCTGGATGAATATGAGGTAAGAGTTTCTGTGCTCGGACATATTCAAAGAGGGGGTTCTCCAAGCTGTTATGATAGAGTATTAGCAAGCAAATTAGGAGTTGGAGCAGTAGATGCTTTGTTAAGAGGGGAGAGAACCATTATGGTTGGAATTCATCATCAGCAAGTGGTTTCCGTTCCATTAAAAGTTGCTATTCAGGGAGAACCTAAATATGATAAGAATTTGAGAAGGGTGGCAGACATCACTTCTATTTAAAAAAAATTAAATTTAGAAAAAATGAGTGTAAAAGTTGGAATTAACGGTTTTGGCCGTATTGGAAGAATAGCCTTTAGAAATGCTATTTCAAGTGGAAAAGTTGAAGTTGTTGCTATTAACGACCTTTTAGATGTAGACCACCTTGCATATTTATTAAAATACGATTCAGTTCACGGTCAGTTTGATGGAGAAGTTGAAGTAAAAGATGGACATTTAGTTGTAAATGGTAAAACAGTAAGAATTACTGCAGAACGTAATCCAGAAGATCTTAAGTGGGATGAAGTTGGAGCAGAGATTGTTTTAGATTGTACAGGTATTTTTACTACTATGGATTCTGCCGGGGCTCACCTTAAGGCTGGAGCTAAAAAAGTGGTAATTTCTGCACCGTCTAAAGATGTTCCTATGTTTGTAATGGGAGTTAATCATAAAGATGTTAAAGCTGAAGATACCATCGTTTCTAACGCTTCTTGTACTACTAACTGTTTGGCGCCACTAGCTAAAGTGATTGATGACGAATTCGGAATGGTAGAAGGTCTTATGACAACTGTGCATGCTGCAACTGCATCTCAGTCTACTGTAGATGGTCCAGATAAGAAAAATTACAGATTAGGAAGAAGTGCTTTAAACAACATTATTCCTACTTCAACAGGAGCTGCAGTAGCAGTAACTAAAGTGATACCTTCTCTTAAAGGAAAACTTACAGGAATGGCTTTTAGAGTTCCAACTGCAGATGTTTCTGTGGTAGATCTTACAGTAAGAACAGAAAAAGCTGCAACTTACGAGCAAGTAAAAGCAGCCTTCAAAAAAGCTTCAGAAGGAGCTTATAAAGGGGTGATTTCTTATACTGAAGAGATGGTAGTTTCACAAGATTACGTATCAAATACAAATACTTGTAATTTTGATGCTGATGCAGGAATTGCATTAAACGATAATTTCTTTAAATTAGTGGCTTGGTACGATAACGAATATGGTTATTCTGCTAAACTTGTTGAACTTGCAGCACACGTTGCTTCAATTTAATAAAGCACACTAAAATAATTCTGAAGGCTGTTTTAAAAGCAAAATTTAAACCTGCGTTTAAAACAGCCTTTTTTACTATATAAAGAAATAATAATGATATTAATTGCCGACGGTGGTTCCACCAAATGTGACTGGATCCTTCTTGATATGGAGGGAGAAGTAGTTTTTAAGACTCGTACTAAAGGACTAAATCCAGCGGTATTTCCAAAAAGACAACTCGAAGAGCGTTTAGCAGAAAATGAGGATCTTAGAGGAGTTATTGACACTGTAGAAAAAGTTCATTTTTTTGGTGCCGGATGTGGAACAGAAACTCCAAGGAAATTATTAGAAGATATTATTGCTTCTTATTTTACCCATGCAGATGATGTTATGGTAAAAGAAGATATGGTAGCTGCGGTATATGCTGCAACCACAGAGCCTGGAATAGTTTGTATTTTAGGAACCGGTTCTAATAGTTGTTATTTTGATGGTGAGAACATTGAAATGACAGTGCAATCTTTAGGCTATATGCTTATGGATGAAGCTAGTGGTAATTATTTTGGAAAACGATTAATTCGTGATTATTACTACAAACGTATGCCTCCAGAATTGGCTGTTAAGTTTGAACAGTCTTTTAATCTGGATAGCGACGATATTAAAAGGAATCTTTACAAAGAAGAAAACCCAAATACTTATTTAGCATCTTTCGCTGAATTTATTTTCTCTAATGAGCGTAATGGATATTTCTACAAGCTTGTTCATGAAGGTTTGCAAGAATTTATTCACTCTAGAGTGCTTTGTTTTAAGCAAGCTCAAAATGTGCCAATTCACTTTATTGGTACCATAGCTTACTTTAGTGAAGATATTATTAGAGCTGTAGCACAACCTTATCAATTAGAGATAGGTAATATAATTAGACGCCCAATAGACGCATTACTAGAACATTACCGCAAAAACGTTATTAAAGTTTAGTATTTAGCTAACTTAATTTTGCTACATTTAAGTAAAACCTATTTAAATGTTGGTAAAAGTATATGGGAGTGCTGTTTTTGGGGTAGAAGCTACCACAATAACAGTAGAAGTGAACGTTGCTAATGGTATTGGATATCATTTAGTGGGTTTGCCAGATAATGCCATTAAAGAAAGTAGCTTTAGAATTTCTGCTGCTTTGCAGAATAATTCCTTCAATTTTCCTGGTAAAAAAATAACAGTTAATATGGCTCCGGCAGATCTTCGAAAGGAGGGTTCTGCTTACGACCTTACTTTAGCTATTGGCATTCTTGCTGCCTCCAAGCAAATTAAAGCCGAGAACATTTCAGATTATATCATCATGGGTGAGCTTTCTTTAGATGGAAGCTTACAACCAATTAAGGGCGCTCTTCCAATTGCGATCAAAGCAAAAGCTGAAGGTTTTAAAGGATTTATTCTTCCTCAGCAAAATGTGAAAGAAGCTGCTATTGTTAGTGGAATTAATGTATACGGAATAAGTAATATTACCGAGGTCACTAATTTCTTTGATAAGGATATTCCGTTAGAAGCTACGGTTATTAATACCAGAGAAGAATTTAAAAATGCCCAGGAACATCTAGATCATGACTTTGCTGATGTGAAGGGCCAGGAATCGATAAAGCGCTGTATGGAAATTGCAGCTGCCGGTGGTCATAATGTAATTCTTATTGGTCCACCAGGTGCAGGGAAGACGATGTTAGCAAAAAGACTACCCAGTATTCTTCCTCCTATGACGCTACATGAAGCTTTAGAAACAACTAAAATACACAGCGTAGTGGGCAGAATTAAAGACAATGTAGGTCTTATGTCTCAAAGGCCTTTCAGGAGCCCGCATCACACTATTTCTGATGTAGCTTTGGTTGGTGGTGGTGCATATCCGCAACCGGGGGAAATTTCTCTTTCTCATAACGGGGTTTTATTTTTAGATGAATTACCAGAATTTAAACGAGGTGTTTTAGAAGTGTTACGACAGCCTTTAGAAGATAGAGAAGTTACTATTTCGAGGGCGAAATTCACTGTTACATATCCATCCAGTTTTATGTTGGTAGCTAGTATGAACCCTAGTCCGAGTGGGTTCTTCAATGATCCTTCAGCTCCAATGAATTCTTCTCCGGCAGAAATGCAACGGTATTTGAGCAAAATTAGCGGGCCCTTACTGGATAGGATAGATATCCATATTGAAGTAACTCCCGTTCCTTTTGAGAAATTAAGCGAAGAACGAACAGGAGAGAGTAGTGTAGAGATCAGAAAAAGAGTAACTAGGGCTAGGCAGCTTCAGACACATAGATTTGAAAGTTTTGAGAATGTTCATTATAATGCCCAAATGAGCGTAAAGCAGATTAGAGAATTTTGTATGTTGGAAGATAGTTCAAAGCAATTACTGAAGAATGCTATGGAGAAATTAAATCTATCAGCCAGAGCTTATGATAGGATCTTAAAAGTATCCAGAACAATTGCAGATCTAGAAAATTCAGAAAGCATAAAAGGTGCGCATATTTCTGAAGCTATTCAATACAGAAGTCTAGATAGAGAGGGTTGGTTAGGTTAATTTTTTCTTACTTTTTTAACCTATCCGAATGATTTTAATACATTTGAGAAATTAACAATTAAGTTGACAGAATCCCATCTAAAATGAAAAGAACTTTCCTATCGTTACTGCTTGTTTTATTAATTGGTTGCAAAGGTGAAAATCGTGATGATCCAGAAAACGCTAAAAATGCTGCATCAGATAGTGTATCAGAATCTGTAATATCTATAGACGCTTTGATTGGTTCTGATGCTATAGCACTAAATTTAGAAGAAGCAAACAAATTGGTGGAGTTGCCATTGGCTTGTATCAATACAGAATATCCAAATAAATTAGGGCAAACCCTAGGCAGCGAAGCAGATATTAAAAACCCTAAAATATTGCACCCAGCATTCTATGGCTGTTTTGATTGGCATTCTTCTGTGCATGCGCATTGGTCTTTAGTAAGATTATTAAAAGAATTTCCAAAATTAGATAAAGCTAATGATATTAAAGTAGCCTTGCAGCAATCTCTATCAAAAGAAAATATAGATGCAGAAGTATCTTATTTTAGAGGGGAGCACAATGCAGATTATGAACGTACCTATGGTTGGGCATGGCTTTTAAAATTAGATGAAGAATTGCGTACATGGGATAGCGATCTAGGAGTGGAGCTTTCTAAAAATATGCAACCGCTTACAGGAATAATAGTTGATAGATTTTCAGAATTCCTACCAAAATTAAATTATCCCATAAGAGTTGGAGAGCATACTAATACTGCTTTTGCCTTAAGCTTTGCGCATGACTATGCGGTAACTGCAAACAATGAAAACTTTTTATCTATTATAGAAAAAAGAGCCAAAGATTATTATTTAAAAGATGATAATTGCCCAATGTCTTGGGAACCAAGCGGATTTGATTTTCTATCTCCTTGTTTAGAAGAGGTAGATATTATGCGAAAAGTACTTCCTAAAGCTGCTTTCGACCTTTGGATCCAAGATTTTATGCCAGACCTAAAAAATAAAGATTTCGCTTTAGAACCAGGAGAAGTGTCAGACAGAACTGATGGAAAATTAGTGCATCTGGACGGACTTAACTTTAGCAGAGCTTGGGTGATGTATGGTCTAACCAATCAATATCCTGAAATCTATGGTCATTTAAAGAAAGTTGCAGATCAACACGTGAGTAGTTCTTTTAATAATCTCACAGGAGATAGTTATGAAGGAGGGCATTGGTTAGGAAGTTTTGCTATATACGCATTGCAGGAAGCCAAAGTTAATAAGTGAAAAACTGGCTTAATAATGTAGGACCGGGAGTTTTAGTTTCGGCGGCATTTATAGGTCCCGGTACAGTTACCGTTTGTACTTTAGCCGGCGTTAATTTTCAATATGCCTTACTGTGGGCTTTGCTTTTATCTATAATTGCTTGTATTGTGCTTCAAGAAATGGCTGCAAGGTTGGGAATTATAGCACAAAAAGGTTTGAGTGAATGTATTCGAGATGAAATTAAAACACCTTCTCTAAGAAAACTTGCAATTGTACTTATATTTTCTGCTATTGTAATAGGTAATGCTGCTTATGAAGCAGGGAATATTACCGGAGCGGTACTTGGAATAACTTCTGTAGTAACTCCAAAATATTATGATATTGGTTTCTTTTCTATAAATCTTTGGAGTATTGCTGTAGGCGCAATTGCTTTTGGATTATTATCTCTGGGGAATTATAAAATATTAGAGAGAGTATTTATTTGTTTGGTGCTGGTAATGAGTGTTTCATTTGTTGTAACCGCAATTATTACCAATCCCGATCTAACTAAAATATTTAAAGGTCTTTTTCTTCCGGAATTAGGTGCAGATAAAATTCTAACCGTAATTGCATTGGTGGGGACTACCGTGGTTCCTTATAACCTATTTTTACATGCCTCTTTGGTTGGAGAAAAGTGGAATAAACCCTCGCAATTACCCATTGCAAGAAAAGAATTGATAGTTGCCATTGCATTGGGCGGGTTAGTTTCAATGGCTATTGTTATTACCTCTGCAGTTCCTGGCTTAACTAATGTGAATAGCGCTGCAGATCTTGCGCAAGGTTTAAAACCTTTATTCGGAGATTTTGCAGGATGGTTTATAGGAGTTGGTCTTTTAGCAGCAGGAATTACTTCTTCTATAACTGCACCCTTAGCTGCAGCATATGTGGTTAAAGGTTGTCTAGGGTGGCAAGGTGGTTTAAAAACATTTAAATTTAAACTTGTATGGGCTAGCATCATTCTTTTAGGTGTGACCTTTTCTTCTCTTAAATTAAATCCTATAGAAATCATCCGTTTTGCTCAAATTGCAAATGGCTTATTATTGCCTATAATAGCTATTTTCTTATTTTGGATAGTAAATAGATCTTCAGTACTTGGTAGGTATAAAAATAGTATAGTTCAAAATATTTTGGGGATGATAATTATTATCATCGCTATTTTTTTGGGAGCAAAATCCATTTATACAGTATTCCAATCTTTATAAAATTTCTATCATGAAAGCTATACATATCAATTGCGATCTAGGAGAAGGTGGCAAATTCGATGCGCAATTAATGTCTCTTATTTCTGCTTGTAATATTGCTTGTGGAGGTCATGCAGGAGATCAAAATTTGATGTTGCAAACCATAAGAATGGCCATGAAAAATCAGGTGGAAATAGGAGCCCATCCTTCTTATCCAGATAAAGAAAATTTTGGTAGAAAGAGTCTTAATATTTCAAATTCAGATCTTAAAAAATCCATTTGCTCACAGGTTTTATCTTTGATGAAAATCGCCAAAAATGAAGGTGCCAAGATCAGTCATTTTAAACCTCACGGAGCGCTATATAATGAAGCTGCAAAAGATGAAAATATCGCTCAAATTGTTGTGGATTCCATCTTAAAATTAGATGAAAGTTTGATCCTTTATGCGCCTCAAAATTCTATTATTGCTGACTTGGCAAAAGCTAAAGTTGAAGTGTTTTTTGAAGCCTTTGTAGATAGAAATTATAATCCAGATTATAGCTTGGTTTCAAGAGAAAAATCGAACGCGCTAATAACTAAAAAAGAAGAGGTTTTCAAACATGTTTTTTCTATGTTTTCAACGTCTAAAATTCGATGTGAGAATGGAGAGGAAATTACCTCTTTTGCAGATACATTTTGCTTGCATAGCGATACTGAAAATTCGGTAAACATCATGAGGTATTTAAAGGAGAAATTTCAAAAAAATGAAATAGAAATACGCAGATATGAATAGTGATTTTCCACGATTTACAAAGATGGGGGAACGCTCAATTCTAATAGAATTTGAGCCTGAAATCTCATATAATGGCTTAGAAAAGCTTTTATTCTTCAAAAATAAATTAGAAAAATATTATTCTAAAGTAAAGGTTGAGGTAATTAACACATATTGCTCGTTATTAATTACTTACATATTCAATATAGATAATATCTATAGTGAGTTTAAGGCCTTAAAAGAGCTCTTGGAAGACACGAATATAACAAAAAACAACAACTACACTATTTTTCATATTCCGGTATGTTATAATGAAAAATATGGTCTTGATCTTCAACTTATATCAACACACAATAAGTTATCTGTTTTAGATATTATAACTTTACATACCGCTCCAATTTATACTGTCTATTTCATTGGTTTTTTACCTGGGTTTCTATATCTGGGAGGGCTAGATAAAAGACTTCAAATTTCTCGTAAAAATGAACCGAGATTAATGGTGGAAAAAGGAGCCGTTGGAATAGGTGAAAAACAGACAGGAATTTATCCAAAATCAAGTCCAGGCGGCTGGCAAATTATTGGTAATTCTCCAGTGCAATTATTTGATAAAAATAGCAATCCTCCTTGTCAAATTTATGCAGGAGATAAAGTGAAATTTTATCAAGTTTCATTAGAGGAACATGATGAAATTATGATTGAAAAAATGAGTGGTAATTTTCAATTAAAATCAGAAGAATTTAATGGCTAAAATTGAAGTTTTAAGTCCCGGTTTATTTTCAACTATTCAAGATCTAGGAAGGCATAATTTTAGAAAATATGGAGTTCCAATTAGTGGCGCTATGGATATGTTTTCTGCTAAAATGGCAAACCTTATTTTACAGAATTCTGAAGATTATGCGGTGTTGGAAATTACGCAAATGGGGCCAAAATTAAAGTTTCATTCTGCCGCGAAAATTGGAATTACCGGCGCCAATCTTTCCCCTAAAATCAACGACGAAGAAATACAAAATGATCAGGTATATTTTCTGGAAGAAGGAGATGAACTTTCTTTTGGTAAAAGAGTAAATGGCTGTAGAACTTATCTATCTATTTCCGGAGGATTTAAGACGGAAACTATTCTTGAAAGCAAAAGTTGGTATGAGGGAATTTCTGAAAATATCAAATTAGAAAAAGGAATGATCCTTTATTTTCAAGATTTCGAACAAAAGGATGCAGCAACAAATGCTTCGGTTAAAGTAAATAGTAAACATGTATTTGAAACAAAAATTGAATTAGAGGAAGGACCGGAATTTTATAAACTATCCACTTCAACTAAGGAAGAAATTAAAAATAGATTTTTTACGATCGATAAGAATAACAGTAGAATGGCTATCCAGCTTACAGAAAAACTTAAAAATGAATTATTGCCAATTATTACTTCTCCGGTAGTTCCGGGTACGGTGCAATTAACTCCTTCCGGAAATTTAATCGTTTTGATGAGAGATTGCCAAACAACGGGCGGTTATCCAAGAATATTACAGTTAACAGAAAATGGAATAAATACAATGTCTCAGAAGATTATGGGAGATCAAGTAATGTTCAGTTTTAAAGATTTTGGAAATTAGATATTTTTAAAATGGAAAGTAAGAATATAAAAAAGTGCCTTTTCAATATTAATATTAAAAGCCCTACCTAATAATATTAAGACCTTACGGCACTTTTTAATCCTGATCATTCTAGAAGACTAAAATGATATTTCAAAAGTAATAGCAACTTTGGAGTTTGGAAAGGGTGTTTTTCCCCTTTTATCATTTTATATTCTATATACTTAAATAATTTTCTAATTTTAACAAAATATTTAAATTTTAAGATTATTAATTTTTAGAATCATTAATGATATGAGTAGAAAAATTACTGTGGCAAAGGCTAAAAAGTTGCAAAAAAAATGGTGGGAAACTAGATCTCTGGTTACCACTGGGGGTACTACACATGAAGATACATGTCAATTTTATTTTACTGTAGAAGAATTGCAAGCTTATTTAGATGATGTTAAAAAGAAATCTGAAATGCAAGGTGTAGATACACCAGGTATAAATGTATGGTTTGGTGCTTACGAGGCAACAGATACAGAACCAAGTTTAGCTACGGTATTCTTCTCACCAACAAAGAGAGTGAAAATTGATGATTCTATAGAATTTGAAGATGTAGATAACGAAGAAATAGATCCATTAAATAACGGTACTGGAAAGTGGCCTCCAACTATGTACTAATATTCATTAAATGGATACTTTAGATTACTATTTAAAATATAATATATATATAACCCATATTTTTGAATTATTAGCTGCTCTTGCGGGCAGTTATTATATTACTAAAAGCAAAAATACAGCATTCAGATTCAAGTTTTTTGCTTGGTATTTATGGTTTGTGCTAATTGCAGATATTGTTGGATTATATGCAGTTTGGAATTATTTTGATAATTACCAAACCTTTCCATGGTTACAAGATTCTCCCTTTGCTCGCAATGAATGGTATTTTAACTGTTTAATTGTTATTTCTTATTTAGTTCAAAGTTTAATGTTTATTGATTCTTTAATTGCTTCAAAGATGAAAAGTGTATTAAAGGCTGCAACATTATTTTATTTGATATTTGGAGTAATAGAAATCTTATTTATCGGAGATGTTTTTAAGGAATATATTATCATAAATATTTTTCTGGGAACACTGCTGCTTTTGAGTAGTATAGCGGTGTATTTCCAACAGCTGTTAAAAAGCGATAAAATTCTTTATTTTTCTAAAGATCTATTGTTTTATATAGCTATTGGAGTAGTTATTTGGAATCTTTGTGTTACTCCAATTTATATTTATGATGATTATTTTAATACGGAGAATGAGGAGTTTATATTATTATACGCAGCAATCTTGAGATACTGCAACATATTTATGTATTCTGCTTTTGCAGTTGGATTTGTGGTGTGTGTTACCCCTTTTAAAAAGATTGGTATATGGAAGAAACCTGAGTAACCTAAGTCTAGGTGCAAAATTAAACATAGAATAACTTATTAAGTCTTATGAAGTGCTAGAATATATATTAGAAAATAAATTATATTCTGGGGCGATATTAGAGCTAATGGCTGCTATTTGTGGTAGTTATTATCTTTATAAAATCAGAACTGCTCCACAAAAAAATAGAATTTTTGTCTGGTTTTTATGGTTTGTTTTTTTCTTAGACACTGCTGGGTTTTATACTATTTGGAATTATTTTGATAATTATAAAACCTTTCCCTGGTTAAGAAATTCTGTACTTGTAAGAAATGAATGGTTGTATAATCTTTTAAAACCAATTACGTATCTAGTGTATTGTTCGGTATTTGTTAGTTCTTTCAAAACTTTTTTGCTCAGAAAGTGGTTTAGGCTTGCAATGTTTTTGTATGCTATAATTGCTTTAGCTGTAATTCTGTTTTCAGGAAATTTATTTGTAGAATATCTTATTCCTAATATATTGTTGGGTAATTTATTGCTTTTGGCATGTGTGGGCACTTATTTTTTGAAGCTGCTTAACAACGATGATATTCTATATTTTACTAAAGATTTGCTTTTTTATATTGCCATTGGCACCGTAGTTTGGAACTTATGTGTAACACCTATTTACATTTATAACACATACTTTAGTTGGGAAAATAAAGAGTTTCTCTTGTTCTACAGTTCTGTTTTGAGGTTTTGCAATATTTTTATGTATTGCACTTTCTCCCTTGGCTTTTTAATATGTGCGCGATCTGGAAAGTGAAATCTTTGTCCCATTAGAAAGAGTTCTAATGGGTATCAATAAAAAAGTGCTGTTCCAGTAATTCCAATATTAACAGCCCTACCTATTAATATCTACACCTTCACAGCACTTTTTTGCCCCAAAACATTTTAGCTAACTAAAATGAATAAGTAAATGTATTTGAAACCTACAGCTAAATCAAGGGTATTTTTCCCCTAAATGATGAGACAATATCTAATTTATGTAATATTTGTAAGAAAAGCACTACAGTATTAACTAAGTAGAGGAAA
The DNA here is from genome assembly GCF_900104765.1 of Gillisia sp. Hel1_33_143. Taxonomy (GTDB): domain Bacteria; phylum Bacteroidota; class Bacteroidia; order Flavobacteriales; family Flavobacteriaceae; genus Gillisia. The sequence continues at coordinate 3,347,945 of NZ_LT629737.1, read as the reverse complement.
TGAAACATAGTTATATTAACTCGTATCAGGTTTTTAGTTAAATTTATGCTCAGATTGATAGTTTCACCCTAATGTTAGCTAAAGAAGAGTTCTTATTAATAATCTATTTTGTTGTAGTAATTTTATTACTTACCACATTTACTATTGTATTCTTTATCACTTATCAGAAGAGAAAGAATAAGCTATTGTTAGAAAAATATGAAGCTGAAAAAAGATTTGAAGATGAGATCGTCAAGTCTAAATTGGAAATTCAGGAGCAAACATTAAAAAATGTAGGTTGGGAATTACACGATAATATTGGCCAATTACTTTCGGTAGCGAGTATGCAGCTAAATATACTTTCTAAAAGTATAGATAATAAATCTACCATGGCCGTATCAGATATTAAAGAGGTGGTAGCCAGTTCTCTTCAGGAAGTTAGATCATTATCTAAATCTTTAAATTCTGAAGTGATTCAATTTAGTGGATTGGAAGAGTCTGTAAAAAATGAATTGTCCAGATTTGAGAGATTACAGGTAATAGAACCAGTTTTTAGATTGCAGGGGGATGGATTTGATTTAGATCAAAAAGACACCATTATATTATATAGAATCCTTCAGGAATTATTTTCAAATGTTATTAAACATTCCAAAGCATCTAAATTAGAAGTCACTTTTGATTATAGTAGAGAATCGTTAAAGATTATTGTAAAAGATAACGGAGTAGGTTTTAATATGAATAAGATCAATCGAGGTTCTGGAATGTTTAATTTGGAGAGTAGAGCCAAACTAATAAATTCAGATCTAGATATAGAATCTTCTATAAATAATGGAACCATAGTTACCTTAATATATCCCACAGAGATCCATGAATTTGAATAAAAAGGTTATAATAGTAGATGATCATGTTCTCTTTGCACAATCTTTAAAAGGTCTTGTGAATTCTTATCAGAATTATGAAGTGGTAGAAGTGTTTAAAAATGGCAGCGAGTTGGTTGCTTATTTTGAAGCTAATAAGAAAAGACCAGATCTGGTTCTATTAGATATTAAAATGCCAGTTCTCTCTGGCTTGGAAACCATGCATTGGTTACATCAACATCATCCAGATCAAAAAGTTTTGACCTTAACTATGGAAGATGATGAGTATACGATACTTTCAATGGTAAACTATGGGTGTAGAGGGTACCTTTTAAAAGATATAGATCCGGAAGAATTTCTTTATGCCTTAGAAACCGTGTTGGAAAGTGGTTATTATTTTACAGGAGAACCGGAAAGGATTAGACTCCATCAAGCTACCCCGAATGCTATAAAAGATATTACAGCTAGAGAATTAGATTTTATAAAATTAGCCTGTACAGAAATGACCTATAAGCAGGTGGCAGAACAGATGAATTTAAGTCCGAAGACCATAGATGGTTATAGAGAATCATTATTCCATAAACTCTCGTTAAAAAGTAGGGTAGGTCTAGTTCTATATGCCTTTAAACATCAATTGGTAAAAGTTTAAAGCATTCAATACCTTGAATTTTCTCCTTTTAATTGACAAAAAAAGTATAGGATCTCAGATCTAAAAAAAATTGTTCAAATATTTTATTTCTAGAGTATCTTCGCTAATAAATAAAAAGTATAGTTGTGTTAGATTCAGCCAAAGTAGAATTAAGGAATTTACGTGTAAAAGATTACGAAGAATTTAAAAAATCTATGGTGGAAGTCTATAGTTCTTTAGATTCCGCATATTGGAGCAAAGCCGATATTAAAACCTTGGTAAGCAAATTCCCTGATGGGCAGTTTTGCATTATTATAGATGATAAAATAGCGGGTTGTGCATTGTCTATAATTGTAGATTATGATAAAATTGATGAAAATCATAAATACATAGATATCATTGGCGGTGAAAATTTTGCAGCTCATTCTATGAGTGGAGATGTACTTTATGGTATAGATGTATTTATTCATCCAGACTATAGAGGGATGAGATTAGGAAGAAGATTGTATGAAGCACGTAAAGAGCTTTGTGAACAATTGAACTTAAAATCTATAATTTTTGGAGGGAGAATTCCAAATTACAAAGAATATTCAGAGGAGCTTACACCTAAGAAATATATAGATAAAGTGAAGCTAAAGGAAATTCATGATCCGGTGCTGTCTTTTCAACTATCAAATGATTTTCATGTTAAGAAAGTATTGAAAGGGTATTTACCTGGAGATCATGAAAGTTTAGAGTATGCCACTCTTATGGAATGGCATAATATCTATTATACCAAGCCGGAAAAATTAATTGACACCAAGAAAAAAGTAGTTAGGTTAGGTTTGGTGCAGTGGCAAATGAGATTATTTAAAGATTATGATTCTTTAGTAGAGCAAATAGAATTTTTTGTAGATGCTGTAAGCGATTATCAAAGTGATTTTATTCTATTTCCGGAATTATTCAATGCCCCTTTAATGGCGCAATTCAATCACTTAAATGAAGCCGAAGCCATTAGAGGACTTTCTTCTTATACAGATAGGTTGCTGGAAACGTTCAGAGAGTTTGCCATAAATTATAACATCAATATTATTACCGGAAGCATGCCGCAAGCGGTTGGGGAACATATGCATAATGTTGGATTCTTATGCCGAAGAGATGGAAGTGTAGAGCGCTATGAAAAACTTCATATAACGCCTGCAGAAGAATCTGCATGGGGTATGAAAGGTGGAACAAAGTTAGAAACTTTTGATACAGATTGTGGTAAAATTGGAGTACTGATCTGTTATGACGTAGAATTTCCGGAATTACCGCGCTTATTAGCAGAAGAAGGAATGAATATTCTATTCGTACCATTTATGACAGATACACAAAATGGATATTCTCGAGTGAAGATCTGCGCCCAAGCTAGAGCGGTAGAGAATGAGTGTTATGTAGCTGTTGCAGGTTCTGTAGGAAATTTACCTAAAGTTAATAACATGGATATTCAATATTCTCAAAGTGCAGTATTCACACCTTCAGATTTTGCATTTCCTGTGAACGGTATTAAAGCAGAAGCTACACCAAATACAGAAAGCACTTTGTTGGTAGATGTAGATCTGGATCTTTTAAAAGAACTTCATAATTTTGGAAGCGTTAGAAATATGAAAGATCGCCGTAAGGACTTATATTCTCTAAAACGAAAAAAATAATTTTTATAGAAATTTTTTGTTTAGATATGCCTTGTTATAGTAACAGGCATATCTAAACTAAAATTTACTGCTTTAAAGTTGTTTTCGTAAATTCTCCACAGTTACTTTTATTTTAATACCATTCCACAGATATAAGGTTAACTGTGAATGATGCCATGTACAACTGAGTCTGAGCTTCTAACAATACAGATTATTCAATTTTAATTTAGTTTTTTAATTGTAATTAAAAAATTAATGTACATTTACACTGTGATTTCAACTACTCAAATAATAAAATCTAGTTTACGCTTAAGGCAGTCTCGCCGCTAGGCATAGCTGCATCTCGATTTTTTATTTTATTATTATTTGAATTTTTACCATTTTGAAACACTTTTCCCACATTTTATTAAATTCTAATTTCGGTTTTTATACCGGAATCGTATTAAGGCGTCCACGCTTTATCCGCCGCACCTAGTGTGCGTCTATATTCTATGGAACTAAGGTGAGTCCGGTTCCCAATTCAAATCAATCTTATTTAAATTTTTCAACTTTAATCTTTTATTAGATGAAGATTACTATTGCTAACCTATCTCATGCTAAATATGCTGAGGTTATATGCGACACCATGGCAGAATCGGCTAAGGTCCGAGGAACCGGTATTGCAAGAAGATCCCCTGATTATATCCTGAAAAAGATGGAAAATGGCAACGCCATTATCGCTCTTGAGGGTGATAAATTTGCAGGTTTCTGTTATATAGAAATTTGGAGTCACGAGAAATTTGTGGCTAATTCGGGGCTTATCGTTCATCCTGATTATAGAAATTTAGGACTGGCAAAAGATATTAAAAAAGCAATTTTCGCACACTCAAGAAGTAAATACCCGAATGCTAAGATCTTTGGTATTACAACCGGATTGGCAGTAATGAAGATCAATTACGATCTTGGATACCAACCCGTAACTTTTTCAGAATTAACAGAAGATGAAAGTTTTTGGAACGGTTGTCAAACCTGCAAAAATTATGACATCCTTACGCGTACCGAACGAAAAATGTGTTTATGTACAGGAATGTTGTATGATCCTGCAAAGAAGAAAAATTTAGAGAAAAAAGAGAAATTGAATGAGAAAGCTTTCAAAAGATTGAAAAGCATAAAGCAAACCCTTTTTTATAAAACTAATAAAGAAAACGTTTATCTCTTGTAGTATTTCAAGGAGTTTCAGTTATAAAATAGCAAACATGAAAAAAATAGTAATAGCATATAGCGGCGGATTAGATACTTCTTACTGTGCAAAATATCTTTCAAAAGAAGAAAATTTTGAAGTACATGCAGTAAGTGTAAACACCGGTGGATTTACCAAAGAAGAAATTGAAAAGATTGGAAACAACGCTAAACTGATAGGAGCAAAAACCTATAAGAATATAGATGCGGTTTCTAACTTTTACAATAAGGTAGTAAAGTATCTCATTTTTGGAAATGTTCTTAAAAATGATACTTACCCATTATCTGTAAGTGCAGAGCGAATTGTTCAAGCAATAGAGATCGTTAATTATGCTAAAGAAATTGGAGCAGAATATATTGCTCATGGTAGTACAGGCGCTGGGAATGATCAGGTGAGGTTTGATATGATCTTTCAGATCTTGGCACCGGGTATCAACATTATTACTCCAATTAGAGATAAGCAACTTACCAGACAAGAAGAAATAGCATATCTGCAAGAAAATGGAGTAGATATGAACTGGGAAAAAGCAAAATACTCTGTAAATAAAGGACTTTGGGGAACAAGTGTTGGAGGATCGGAAACTTTAACTTCTTCATCTCCATTGCCGGAAAGTGCTTATCCTTCTCCATTAGTAGAAAAGGAGTCTAAGCAAATTTCCTTAACTTTTACCAAAGGAGAACTTACCGCAGTAAATGATGTTGAGAATTCTCCGGAGAAGAATATTGAAATTTTAGAGAACATCGCTTCAAAATATGCTATTGGTAGAGATATTCATGTGGGAGATACCATTATTGGAATTAAAGGAAGAGTTGGTTTTGAAGCTGCTGCGGCACTAATCACCATTAAATCTCATCATTTATTAGAAAAGCATACGTTGAGTAAATGGCAACTTCAGCATAAGGATTATATCGCTAACTGGTATGGAACTCATTTGCATGAAGGACAATATTTAGATCCTGTAATGCGAGATTTTGAAGCCTTTCTTCAGAATTCTCAAGCCCAGGTTACCGGAAAAGTGTTTTTAACGCTGCATCCGTACAGATTTGCTTTAGACGGAATAGAATCTCCATTCGATCTTATGAATAGTAATTTTGGGAAATATGGAGAAGAGAATAAAGCTTGGACAGCAGATGATGCGAAAGGATTTATAAAGATCTTATCGAATGCCGGGAAGATCTATGAACATGTAAAACAACAATAATGATTCAAGCAGGAATTATAGGTGGAGCGGGATATACCGCCGGAGAATTGGTAAGGATCTTATTAAGACATCCGGAAGTGAATCTAGACTTTATCTATAGCACATCTCAAGCCGGGAAAACGGTTTCCTCAATTCATCAGGATCTTTTGGGAGATACCGATCTTAAATTTGGGGATCATATCAATTCTGAGGTAGATGTAGTATTCTTATGTCTTGGGCATGGAAATTCTAAAAAGTTCTTAGAAGAACATTCATTTTCTGAAACTACTAAAGTCATAGATCTAAGTACCGATTTTAGAATGAATTCTGAAGATCATTCCTTTGTTTATGGTCTTCCGGAAATAAATAAAGAAGCGATTGAAAATGCGAATTTTATTGCTAACCCGGGTTGTTTTGCAACCGCTATTAGTTTAGCAATCATACCTTTAGCCGCTAATGGATTACTAAAAGATGAGGTTCATGTAAATGCAGTGACAGGAGCTACAGGTGCCGGCACTTCCTTGTCAGATTCTACGCATTTTGCATGGAGAGATAATAACTTTTCCAGTTACAAATCTTTTGAACATCAGCATTTAAATGAAATAGGACAAAGCATTAAATTTTTACAACCAGATCATGCTGTCGAGGTGAATTTTATTCCGAATAGAGGGAATTTCTCCAGAGGAATTCACGCTACGGCTTATACCAATTATTCAGGCAGTTTAGAAGATGCAATAGCTATGTATTCTGAATTTTACAAAGATGCGGTGTTTACTCATTTAGTTGAAGAAGAATTGCATTTAAAGCAAGTAGTGAATACTAATAAATGTTTGGTGCGATTGCAGAAATTCAATAATAAGCTTTTAGTAACGAGTGTTATAGACAATTTGTTGAAAGGAGCTTCCGGACAGGCTGTGCAGAACATGAATTTGATGTTTGGCTTGGAAGAAAGCCTTGGGCTGCAGTTAAAGGCAAATTATTTTTAGAATTAGATTCAAAATACAAACTTGAAAATGGAATTATTTGATGTTTATCCGCTCTACGATATTACTCCTGTAAAAGGGGAGGGCGTATTTGTCTATGAGGCAGATGGAACAAAATATTTAGATCTTTATGGAGGTCATGCCGTGATCTCTATTGGCCATGTGCATCCTACCTATGTAAAAGCAATTAGTGAGCAGGTTGCAAAATTGGGGTTTTATTCCAATTCTATTAAAAATCCAATGCAACAGGAGTTAGCAGATAAATTACAAAAAGCTTCAAAATTAGAGGATTATGCTTTGTTTTTATGTAATTCTGGTGCAGAAGCGAACGAAAATGCGTTGAAATTAGCTTCTTTCCATACAGGAAAAAGCAAGATCATTTATTTTGAAAAAGCTTTCCACGGAAGAACTTCCGGAGTGGTTGCGGTTACCGATAATGAAGGTATTAAAGCACCTTTCAATAAAGATCACAATGTTGTAAGATTGGCTTTTGATGATACGGAAGCTTTAGAAAATGAATTGAAAAAGGCAGACACGGCTGCAGTGATCTTTGAAGTAATTCAAGGAGTTGGTGGTTTAGATGAAGCTACTTCAGAATTTTATAAGAAGGCTTCTCAAGCTTGTGAAAAATATGGAGCAGTGCTAATAGCAGATGAAGTTCAGTCTGGATATGGGAGAACTGGTGATTTTTTCGCTTTTCAAAAACATGGCATTCGCCCGGGAATAATCTCTATCGCAAAAGGAATGGGAAATGGATTTCCAATTGGAGGGATCTTGATAGATAAATCTATAGAAGCTAAATCTGGAATGTTAGGAACTACATTTGGAGGAAACCATTTGGCATGTGCTGCAGGAATAGCAGTCTTGGATGTTTTGATGGAAGAGAATTTGATGAATAATGCTAAAGAGCTTGAGTTTATATTCAAAGAAAAGGCTGCAGAAATTCCAGAGATCGTCCAAATAAAAGGAAGAGGTCTAATGCTAGGTTTAGAATTCGATTTTGAAGTTGCTCAGTTAAGAAAAGACCTATTATTTAAGCACAAGGTTTTTACCGGTGCCGCTTCAAATAAAAAATTATTGAGAATCTTACCTCCACTAAATATTAAAAATGAACATATTAATCTATTCTTTGATGCTCTTAAAGCAGAACTTAAGAAATCAAAAGAAACCATATAAGCATGAAGAATTATATAGATCTAAATGATATAGAAGATTTACCAGCGTTGATAGCGGAGGCAATTCAACTTAAAAAGAATAATGATCAGGCACAACTTGGAAAAGGAAAGACTTTAGGAATGTTATTCTTTAATGCAAGTTTAAGAACCAGATTGAGTACAGAAAAAGCTGCTAAATTACTAGGAATGGAAGTGATGGTGATGAACGCCGGAATCGATGGTTGGGCGTTGGAGTTTGAGGACGGAGCTGTTATGAATTCAGATAAAGCAGAGCATATTAAAGAAGCGGCAGCCGTACTTTCTCAATATTGCGATATTATTGCAGTAAGAGCTTTTCCAGGTCTTAAAGACAAGAATAAAGATGAGGCTGAACAAGTGATGAATAGTTTTAAAAAGTATGCCTCTGTGCCTGTGGTTAACTTAGAAAGCGCTACCGGTCATCCGTTACAAGCATTAACCGATGCTATTACTTTGATGGAGCTCAAAAAGACAGAAAAACCTAAAGTTGTACTTACGTGGGCGCCGCATCCAAGAGCTTTGCCGCAATCTGTTCCAAATTCTTTTGCTGATGTAATGAAAAGGCTGGATGTAGATTTTGTAATTACCAATCCTGAAGGTTATGATCTTGATAAAAGAATTACCGGCGATACTCCTGTAGTTCACGATCAAAAAAAAGCTTTAAAAGATGCCGATTTTGTATATGTAAAGAACTGGAGCAGTTACGATAACTACGGACAGATTCTTAATACCGATGAAATCTGGATGTTCGATCTTGAAAAGTTGAAAGTAACCAATAATGCTTCTGTCATGCATTGTTTGCCGGTGAGGAGAAATGTGGTAATTGCAGATGAGGTTCTAGATAGTGAAAATTCAAAAGTGATTCATCAGGCAAATAACAGAACTTTTGCTGCACAAGCTGTTTTAAAGAATTTACTTAAATCATAATTATCAAGATAACTCAGCATGAATGATCAAGTTTTAAAAGTTGTAAAAATAGGAGGGAAGCTCATTGAAAATGAAGAATCTCTTTCTGTTTTTCTGAAGGATTTTTCATCATTACAAGGGCCTAAGATCTTGGTTCATGGTGGAGGAAATTTGGCGACAGAAATTGCATCAAAACTTGGATACGAAACCAAAATGGTAGATGGCAGAAGGATCACCGATAAGAATTCTATGCAAGTGATCACTATGGTGTATGCCGGATTAATAAATAAGCAGATCGTTGCAAAACTTCAGGCTTTAGATATCAATGCTATTGGGCTTTGTGGTGCAGATGGAAAAAGTATTATTTCTAAAAAGAGACCGGCAAAGGAGATCGATTTTGGGTTCGTGGGAGATGTGGTTTCAATTAATACCTCATTTATCAATTCGTTATTAGATCAAGGCATTACTCCGGTTTTCTCTGCGATCTCTTACGATAATGAAGGTCAGTTGTTGAATACCAATGGAGATTCTGTAGCAGCAGATATCGCTACAGCCATGGCTAAAATTTGTGAAACCGAATTATTGTACTGTTTTGAGAAAAAAGGAGTGCTGGCAGATGCTACTAATAATGACTCTGTGATAGAAATTTTAGATCAGAATAAATATCAGGAGCTTTTAGAAAATAAAGTGATTAGCGATGGAATGCTTCCTAAGCTTCATAACTGTTTTCAGGCTTTAAATAACGGAGTGTCTCAAGTTAGTTTGGGAGATGCCGGACTTTTAAAAAAGAATGCAATTCATACAAAAATCATTAAATAATGAATATTAAGGAGCTGCAGGAACAAGCTATAACCTTGCTGAAGGATCTTATTCAAACTCAATCATTTTCGAGAGAGGAACAAGGAACTGCGCTAATTTTGGAAGCATGGATGCAGAAAAATGACATCTCTTATAACAGAGATCTTAATAATGTTTGGGCAGTAAATAGGCATTTTGATGCGGCCAAACCTACATTGCTTTTAAATTCTCATCACGATACAGTTAAACCAAATTCGGCATATACCAAAGATCCTTTTAAAGCTGAGGTTTCAGAAGGGAAATTATTTGGATTAGGGAGTAACGATGCTGGTGGGTGCTTAGTTTCTTTACTTGCAACTTTCACCTATTTCTATAATGCTACAGATCTAACTTATAATTTGATTTTTGCAGGGACTGGAGAAGAAGAGATCAATGGTGAAAATGGAATTGTGAGCTTACTTCCAATTCTTCCTAAGATCGATGTTGCTATTGTTGGAGAACCAACCTTGATGCAAATGGCAATTTCAGAAAAAGGTTTGGTTGTTTTTGATGCGGTGGTAAAAGGAACACCGTCTCACGCCGCACATCCAAATGACAATAATGCTATTTATAAAACGGCTTCAGTGCTTAGCTGGTTTGAGAATTTTTCTTTTGGAAAAATTTCTGAAAGTCTGGGAGCAGTAAAACTAACGGTCACTCAAATAAATGCCGGAGTACAGCATAATGTGGTGCCGGCGAATGTAGATCTGGTAATTGATGTTAGGGTAAATGATAGCTACAGCAATTCTGAAGTTGCCGAGATCCTTCAAAGGGAATCTCCAGTAGATTCTATTAAGCCCAGATCTTTGCGTTTAAATTCATCTTCAATTCCAAAAGATCATGCGTTGGTAAAAGCAGGTCTAGCATTAGGAATGGATACTTACGGCTCTCCAACATTATCAGACCAAGCAATGCTAAGCTGCCCATCTTTAAAATTAGGACCAGGAGATTCGCTACGATCTCACTCTGCAGATGAATTTATTTATCTGAATGAGATTGAAGATGGCATCGAAAAATATATTCAACTGCTTGAAAAAGCTTTAAAATAATTAATATCGTTCAGCTGAAGTTCAAATTTTTCAGCTGAAACGAGATCAAAAATTACATTATGAAACTTTGGGATAAAGGTATTTCTATAGATAAAAGAATTGAAAAATTCACCGTTGGAAACGACAGGGAATTGGATATGTTCTTGGCAGAATACGATATGATCGCTTCTAAAGCACATGCTAAAATGCTAGGGAAGGTTGGAATTCTTGCAGCCGATGAAGTAGATGATATTGTTGTAGAATTAGATAAACTATTAGTTCAGCTTGAAAATGGCGAATTTAAGATAGAAGCAGATTTTGAAGATGTTCATTCTAAGATCGAGTTTGAATTGACAAAAGTTCTTGGAGATACCGGAAAGAAGATACATACGGCGCGTTCCAGAAACGATCAGGTTTTAGTTGCGATGCAGCTCTATTTTAAAGAGAATTTAAAAAGCATTCATGCTAAAACCGAAGAATTGATAGATGTGCTCCTTGGTCTTGCTGAAAAGCATCAAGAAAAATTACTTCCGGGATATACACATTTACAGGTAGCGATGCCTTCATCCTTTGGGTTATGGTTTTCAGCCTATGCAGAATTGTTGATAGATGATCTATATCTTTTACAAGCAGGTTTAAAGATTGTAGACCAAAATCCTTTAGGATCTGCTGCTGGGTATGGTTCTTCTTTTCCAATAGACAGAGAATTCACCACCAAAGAATTAGGTTTCAAAACTTTAAAATATAACGTGGTAGCGGCACAGATGAGCAGAGGTAAATGTGAACGTACGGTTACTTCTAATATAGCATCGGTGGCTAATACGCTTTCCAGATTTGCTATGGATATCTGCTTATATATGAGTCAGAATTTTGACTTTATTACCTTTCCCGATGAGCTTACCACCGGTTCTAGCATTATGCCGCATAAGAAGAATCCGGATGTTTTTGAGCTGATTAGAGGAAAATGCAATAAGCTGCAAGCTATTTCAAATGAAATGATCTTGATCACGAATAACCTGCCAAGTGGATATCATAGAGATTTTCAGCTTATAAAAGAGAACAGTATCTACGCGGTTGAAAATATAAAAGAGATCTTAGATATTTTTATCTATTCTATCGCTTTGATAAAAGTGAAAGACATCAATATGCAGGATGAAAAATATAAGTATTTATTTACTGTAGATAGTATAAATGATTTGGTGATTAATGGAGGAACTTTTAGAGACGCCTATAAAGAAATTGGAGGGCAAGTTCAAGATGGAACTTACAAGCCTGCAATGGGTAAGAAACATACTCACATTGGGAGCAAAGACAACTTAGCATTAGGTGAAATCGCAAAGAAAAAATCGCTTTAAATAATCTTTCACTAAATAAAAAGCCTCTAGTTATTCACCAGAGGCTTTTTTAATATTATTATTTGACGTCTATCTTGATAAGCCTAATGCGCCAAAAGTATCACCTTGGTTAACATCTCCACTTCTATATCCTTTCATAAACCAATCCATACGTTGTTTTGAAGTTCCATGGGTAAAAGCATCGGGAACAACTCTACCTTGAGTACGTTTTTGAATAGCATCATCTCCAACGGCATTTGCTGCGCTCATAGCTTCTTCAATATCACCTTCTTCTAAGTATTTTTTATTATAATGAGCCCAAACTCCAGCGTAGAAATCTGCTTGAAGTTCTAAGGCTACAGAAAATTCATTGGCTTCTGCCTGACTTTTACCTTGTTGTAATTGTCTTACTTGTCTGGAAGTTCCAACCAAGGTTTGTACATGATGTCCCACTTCATGAGCTATAACATATGCAATGGCAAAATCTCCACCTTTGGCTCCAAATCTATTTTTCAATTCGTCAAAAAAGGCAAGATCCATATAAACTTTTTGATCTGAAGGGCAATAAAATGGTCCTGTAGCCGCAGAAGCACCACCGCAAGCTGTCTGTACAGCATCAGTAAAAAGAACTACTCCAGGTTCACTGTAATCAGATCCCATATCTGCAAAGATCTTATTCCAGATATCTTCTGTATCTACCACAACTGCATTAATAAATTTTCCAGATTCTTTTTCTTCTGCGGTAAGTTCTCTTTGCTCTGTTGGAGCAGAAGATTGACTCTCGATCTGATTTAAGATATCTGAGGTATCTCCGCCAGAAAATAACTGAATAGCTAATATAATAAGTCCTATAACTCCTCCTCCGGCAATTAATTTACCTTTACTAGAGCTACCTCTTCGGTCTTCCACATTAGAACTTTGTCTTCTACCTTGCCATTTCATGATCTTGTATATTTTTGCTTAAAAATACTATTTTATACGTTAAGCAAATTATAAAATATTGATCGCATTCCAAATAGGATCACTAGGAGTTGGTGCTATAACTTCTATTGGTATATTTTTAACAGGATGCTCAAAAGTGAGCTTTCTAGCGTGAAGATGTATGCTTGCGTCTTTATTACTTCTATCAAATCCATATTTTAGATCGCCTTTTATTGGACAACCAATGGATGATAACTGACTTCTAATTTGATGATGTCTCCCGGTATGAAGATCTATTTCTAGAAGGTAATAATTATCTAATTTCTGAAGAATCTTATAATCAAGAATCGCCTTTTTACTTTCCGGAACCTCTTTAATATGAGCAAAGGATTTATTCTGTTTTTGGTTACGTTTCATGTAATGTACCAAAGTTCCTTGCTCTTGTGGAGGCATATTTTTTACAACTGCCCAATACGTTTTTTTAGCTTCTTTATCTTTAAATAACTTGTTTAGACGAGGTAATGCTTTTGAAGTTTTAGCAAACATTACAATTCCGCTGGTAGGTCTATCTAGTCTATGAACCACTCCAAGATAAACTGCTCCGGGCTTATTATATTTAATTTTGATGAATTCTTTAACAACTTCGCTTAATGGTGTATCACCTGTTTTATCGCCCTGAACGATATCTCCAGGGCGTTTATTTACTATAATAATATGATTGTCTTCATGTAATACCTGAAGATTCTCTGGTGTAGATAGAATTTTATCTGATTTCAAATTCTGAATTTAAGCGCTTAATATTGTTCCTGATCATTAGGGAAATCACCAGATTTCACATCACTTCTATAATTTTCAAAAGCAGTGGTCATTTCTGAATAAAGATCAAGATACCTTCTCAAAAATCTAGGGTTGAATTCATGCGTCATTCCAATCATGTCATGAACTACTAAAACCTGACCATCAACGCCATTTCCTGCCCCAATTCCTATTACTGGAATAGAAACACTTTCTGCCACTTCTTTAGCCAGCTTTGCAGGAACTTTTTCCAATACCATTGCAAAACAACCTAGTTTTTCTAGCATTAAAGCATCTGCTTTCAATTTTTCTGCTTCTTCATCTTCTTTGGCTCTTACGGTATACGTTCCGAATTTGTAGATAGATTGCGGCGTTAATCCTAGATGTCCCATCACCGGAATTCCTGCATTCAGAATTCTTTTTATAGAATCTTTAACCTCTTTTCCTCCTTCAAGTTTCACAGCATGTCCGCCGCTTTCTTTCATAATTCTAATAGAAGAACGCAAAGCTTCTTTTGGATCACTTTGGTAACTTCCAAAGGGAAGATCCACCACCACCAAAGACCTTTCAATTCCTCTCACAACACTAGCTGCATGATAGATCATCTGGTCTAATGTTATTGGAAGCGTAGTTTCGTGTCCGGCCATCACATTACTGGCAGAATCACCAACGAGAATCACGTCTATTCCGGAGCTGTCTACGATCTTGGCCATGGTATAATCATAAGCCGTTAACATCGCTATTTTTTCTCCGTTTTTTTTCATCTCAACCAAAGATTTGGTGGTGATGCGCTTGTATTGTTTTTTTGCAACTGACATTTGTGAGTTTTTAAGTGGAGTAAAAGTACTAAATTAGAACACCACATTCAAACACTTAAAAAATGAAGATTTTAAGCTCATGCCTTTTGATTTTGATATCGATTAGTTCATTGGCTGCTCAAGAAAATAAAGCTGAAACAGAAGTGAAAGAAACTATTCAGGAATTTTTTCAGGCTTTTCATGAGCAGGATTCAATCAAACTAAGAGCTATGGTAGTTCCTTCAATTTATATGCAATCTATAGCAGTAGATAGTTCTGGAAATTCAGAATTAGAATCGGAAGAATATTCTAAATTCTTAAAATCTATAGTTTCTATACCCAGCACTACAAAATTTGAAGAAAGATTACTCTCTTTTGATATAAGAATGAATGGAGCGTTAGCTAGTGTAATTACTCCCTATTCTTTTTACGTAAATGATATTTTGAGTCATTGCGGAGTAAATTCTTTTCAGTTATATAAAACAGAAGGTGAATGGAAAATAATTCATATTGTAGACACCAGAAAAAAAGAAGGCTGCAAATAATTAAATTTACAGCCTTCTCTATTTAAATCTTGAAGTTTGTGATTATGGTTTTAAGACCACTCTAAATCTCGCTTTATTATTAATCATTCTATCATATGCTTTTTCTACTTCTTCTAAAGGATATTCCTCTATCATAGGTTTAGTACCGGTCATTGCGCTAAATTTCAAAGTATCTTCAGAATCTATAGCAGTTCCGCTAGGCCATCCGGCAACAGATTTTCTACCCATTAATAATTGCATTGGCGAAACCTGAATTGGTTCTCCCGTAGCAGCCACCATTAATAATTTTCCATCTATAGCCAAACCATCTACTACAGATGTTATTGCTTTTGCATAAGGTGCTGTTGCCAAGATTAATTTTGCTCCGCCTAGTTTCTGAAGTTCTTCTGCAGGATCGGAATTTCCTGTATTTATAAAGTGATGAGCACCTAACTCTTCAGCTAGTTTCTTTTTATCGTCGCTGGTAGAAATAGCTACCGTTCTCATTCCCATTTTGGAAGCATATTGAATAGCAAGGTGACCTAAACCACCTATTCCCTGCACGGCTACTACATCTCCGGCTTTAATCCCAGAATTTCTTAAGGCATTAAAAGTGGTTATTCCCGCGCAAAGTAAAGGTGCGGCATCTGCGGAAGATAATTCTTCTGGAATTGCGGCAATAGCTTCTTGAGGGGCGCACATATATTCGGCATAACCACCATCATAAGAAATTCCGCTGATCTTTGCATTCTCACAACTTATAAAATCTCCTCTTCTACAAGGTTCACATTCAAAACAATGTCCGCCGTGCCATCCAACTCCAACACGTTGACCTACTTTCCATTTATTCACATTTTCTCCAACCTCTTCTACAATACCCACAACCTCATGGCCAGGCACTCTAGGAAATTCTATTCCCGGAAAGTCTCCTTGCTTTACAAAATCGTCGCTATGACAAATTCCGCAAGCTTCTACTTTTATTAAAATTTCGTTTTTTTTAGGAGATGGTTTCTCCATGTCTACTAACACAAAGTTTCCACCTTTTTCCTGTACTTGTACAGCTTTCATTATTGCAATTTTTTGGTGAGTCTTGAAATTACAAAATATGTGCTTCTACTATATCTAAGACTTTGTTAAACTAAGAAAGCAATTTGGGGAATAGCAAGAATAATACGGTAGCATTGTTCATGGCGTGCATGGCCATAGACCATCCAAGTCCTTTATTTTCGATCTTTATCTTGCCAAAGAAGAATCCGGCAATAATTCTTGGAAAGATCATAATGAACAGTATAAAATTTAATTGAAATCCATCTACATAATTATATACATGTACCATTCCGAAGATCACTGATGTTAGGAGCCAGATATATATGTGGTATTTATTTAGAAAATATGAAATATTTACTTGCCAAGTATTTGGAATAAATTCTTTTAGAAAAACAAAGAGAAGTACTGCTAGTAGTATTAAAAATCCAAATTTTAACGCCCAGTGTATATCTTCTGGAATGTAGGGTGCTGCAATTACGATTATCCAAGTACAGATAAAGAAAATGAGTTCATTCTTTGAAGGTTTTACTATAGATCTAAACATGCCTTCTTCCATTATAGGAGCTAAAATTACAGCCAGGATCATAAATTTAAAAGGAGCTTCTTTTATAAGAGTATTAAGATCGGTTTGTTGATATTGATTGATATCAAAGCTTGGAAAAATTGCATGAAGAATTCCAATGGCAATAAAAAAAACGAAATAAGATCCCAACATTAATCCGTAGTTAAGAAACAGATTTTTAAGTTTGATCTTAAGTTTAAGGTTGGCGTAAGACAATGTTAATTTTTATAGCCTTGGTTGGGCTTAATTCCTATAAAGATATTTAAATTTATTTAGCAGTCGCTTAAACTCACCTTTACCGCCAAACCACCTTCAGAAGTTTCTTTGTATTTAGAGTTCATGTCTTTTGCTGTATCCCACATGGTCTCGATTACTTTATCTAACGGAACCTTTGCTTTAGTAGCATCGCTATCCATCGCAATTTCTGCTGCATTAATAGCTTTAATTGCACCCATAGCATTTCTTTCTATACATGGAATTTGCACAAGTCCGGCAATAGGATCGCACGTAAGACCAAGATGATGTTCCATAGCAATCTCGCTTGCCATTAAAACTTGGGCAGGAGTTCCGCCCATAACTTCGGTAAGTGCTCCTGCGGCCATGGCAGAGGAAACACCAATTTCTGCCTGACATCCACCCATAGCGGCAGATATGGTAGCTCCTTTTTTGAAAAGGCTTCCAATTTCTCCAGCTACCAGCATAAATCTTTTTATATCTTCAAAAGTAGCATCATGGTTTTCAATTACCATATAATACATTAATACTGCGGGTACGGTACCTGCACTTCCATTAGTAGGAGCAGTAACAACTCTTCCTAAAGATGCGTTTACTTCATTTACACTAATAGCGAAACAACTTACCCATTTAAGGATCTGTCTAAATTTAACTTCAGTAAGTCTGATGCTTTCCAGCCATTCTTGTGGAGTGGAATATTTTGAATCTCCAATAAGTTTTTTATGAATATCAAAAGCGCGTCTGTGTACGTTGAGTCCGCCGGGTAAAGTTCCTTCGGTATGACAGCCTGTATACATAGATTCTAGCATTACCTGCCATACCTGTTTCAGGCCATTATCTATTTCTTCTTCAGTTCTTAGAGATTTTTCATTTTCCAGAACGATCTCAGAAATTGTTTTATTTTCAGAATTGCAATAGGCCAAAAGCTCTGTTGCTTTTTCTACTGGAAAAGGGAAATCTTCAAAGATCTCCATTTTCTTTTTAGCATTTTTACGTTCTTCTTTAACTACAAAACCACCACCTATAGAATAGAAAGAAGAAAAGGTTTTCTTTCCATTTTTTAAACAAGCTCTAAAGGTCATTCCGTTTGGGTGAAAAGGAAGAAATTTTCTATTGAATTTTATATTTTCCTTAGGATCAAAATTAATAGGATTTTCACCGTTAAGCAGAATAGATTTTGTAGCTCTAATATTAAATATTTCAGGATCTATAAGTTCTATATCCATTTTTACTGGATCAAATCCGCAAAGGCCTAGCATTACAGCAATATCTGTAGCGTGTCCGGTTCCTGTTAAAGATAGTGAACCATAAAGATCTACATGAATGCTTTCTACATCATCAAAGGTTTTCTTCTGCTTTAATTCTCCAATCCAACGTTGAGCAGCCCGCCACGGTCCAAGGGTGTGGGAACTTGATGGGCCAACGCCTACCTTAAGCATATCAAAAACACTAATACATTCTATTTTTCGCATTCTAAATCGATATTTGAAGACAAAAATATGAATTTGTTAATATAGGACTTCATTTTTTCTGAATTCTTATTAAGAAATATGCAGTGTCTTTTTGCATTAGGGATTGTAGCGGCATCCTTTTAATTTTTTAGTTTAAAAATTAAAAGATAAAGCGAATAGCCCGACCTCTTACCCGCATTGAATATGGAGGGAAAGAGGAAATGCCATTAGTAAACAAATTTATGACAACCTGTCATAATGAAACCGCTGGCATAATGATTGACTATTACTGAGTGTTAAATTAGAACAATAATAATAATAATCAACGTATAAAGTTATGAGTAAAATAATTGGAATTGACTTAGGTACTACCAACTCGTGCGTTGCCGTAATGGAAGGTAACGAACCAACGGTAATTCCTAATGCTGAAGGTAAGAGAACTACTCCTTCTGTAATAGCATTTGTAGAGGGTGGAGAAATTAAAGTTGGAGATCCTGCAAAGCGTCAGGCTGTAACAAACCCAACAAAAACAATATCTTCTATAAAGCGATTTATGGGGAATAAATTCACAGAATCTTCAAAAGAAGCAGGACGTGTACCTTATAAAGTGGTAAAAGGAGATAATGATACTCCAAGAGTAGAAATTGATGGACGTTTGTATACTCCGCAGGAATTATCTGCAATGGTATTACAAAAGATGAAGAAAACAGCTGAAGATTATTTAGGACAAACAGTAACCGAAGCGGTTATTACTGTACCTGCTTACTTCAACGATGCTCAACGTCAGGCAACAAAAGAAGCTGGAGAGATCTCTGGTTTAAAAGTTAGAAGAATTATAAATGAGCCTACAGCAGCAGCTTTGGCTTATGGTCTTGATAAAAAATCTACCGATCAAAAAATTGCAGTATATGACCTTGGTGGTGGTACTTTTGATATTTCTATCCTTGAATTAGGAGATGGAGTTTTTGAAGTATTGTCTACAAACGGAGATACGCATTTAGGTGGAGATGATTTTGATGAAGTTATTATCGATTTCCTAGCAGATGGTTTCCAAAAAGCGGAAGACATAGATCTTAGAAAAGATCCTATGGCACTTCAACGTTTAAAAGAAGCAGCAGAGAAAGCTAAGATTGAATTGTCTTCTTCTACACAAACAGAAATTAACTTACCATATGTAACGGCTACCGCTAGCGGACCAAAACACTTGGTTGAGACTCTTACAAGATCTAAATTTGAGCAATTAGCTCATGAGCTTGTAAAACGATCTATGGATCCTGTGCAAAAAGCACTTAGTGATGCAGGACTTTCTAAGAGTGATATAGATGAAGTTATCTTGGTAGGTGGATCTACTCGTATTCCTAAAATTCAGGAAGAAGTAGAAGCATTTTTCGGTAAGAAACCTTCTAAAGGAGTTAACCCAGATGAGGTTGTTGCAATTGGAGCAGCTATTCAAGGGGGTGTATTAACAGGAGATGTAAAAGATGTATTGTTACTAGATGTAACGCCTCTTTCTCTTGGTATTGAAACAATGGGTGGAGTGATGACTAAATTAATTGAGTCTAATACAACTATTCCAACCAAAAAATCTCAGGTATTTTCTACCGCAGCAGATAATCAACCATCTGTAGAGATTCATGTATTGCAAGGGGAACGCCCAATGGCTACAGATAATAATACTATTGGTAGATTCCACTTAGATGGTATTCCACCAGCACAAAGAGGAACTCCTCAAATTGAAGTAACCTTTGATATTGATGCTAACGGTATTATTAAAGTAAGTGCTACAGATAAAGCTACCAATAAAACTCAGGATATTAGAATTGAAGCTTCTTCAGGATTAACAGAAGAAGAAATTCAAAAAATGAAGCAGGAAGCGGAAGCAAATGCTGAATCTGATAAGAAAACGAAAGAAAAAGTAGATAAGCTTAATGAAGCTGATGCTATGATCTTCCAAACTGAGAAGCAATTAAAAGAATTTGGTGATAAGATATCTGAAGATAAGAAGAAGCCAGTTGAAAGTGCTTTAGAAGATTTGAAGAAAGCTTATGAAACTAAAGAAGTGGAAACAATTTCTCCAGCTTTAGATAAGCTTAATGAAGCTTGGAAAACTGCATCTGAAGAGATGTATAAAGCACAAGCAGAAGCTCAAGGTGGCGCGCAACAAGGTGCACCGGGAGCTGAATCTAACGGAGAAGCTGCTGGAAACGCAAGCGACGACGTTGAAGATGTAGACTTCGAAGAAGTGAAGTAATTCATTTTACATATTAGACCTTGCTTTTAAGGTTTAACTAAAAGATCCCGATGTAAGTCGGGATCTTTTTTTTATAAATATTTTAAATAAAAATGTTTTGCTCGCTTAAGATTATTGAATCTTTAGATTTTACAGATTCTAAAATTATGTATTGAACATAGAACATAATTTTAGTCTTCGATTTTATGTTTCTTATTTATAATGGAAAACCCCTATTGATATGAATTCATCTTCATTCATATCTTTATAAAAATTATAATAGGATAAACTTCCCTCCAGATTATCCTATAAATTTCTTCCCTCCAATTATTGAATTACAAAGCCTCCCGCATTTTATTATCGGCTCTCTGAATGCTTATCATCTATGATAAATGCAGTTATACTTTCCTAACCATTCAATATATTATTATGAAAAATTTTAAATTTTTAATTGCCTTTGCGGCAATGATCATCTTACTTTTTACATATTGTAGTAAAGATGATGTCAATGATCAAAATAGTGAGACAAACTCAGAGCTTGTTTCCATATCGTTTGATGCTGTGCTAAAAGACTTCAATACAAATCGAAGCTTAACTAAACAAAACCAGTTAGCAGATATTCCAGAATGTCTGGATAATATACCATCTAAAGTTAGAGTAGCGTTAAAAGACAGCGAGGGAGCATGGGTTTCTATGGCAAATGGTGATGCTGGAGAGTTTATTGAAATTCCAGTTATTGCCAATGATGAAGGAGGATGGATGACAAAAGAATCTGCAGATCTAGAATTACCGCCGGGAGATTACACTTTAGAATATTTTGCAGTTTTGGACACAGATAATAATGTTCTTTGGATCGCTCCCAGAGAAAATGATGATTATGGTCCAGCCAATTTTGCCAATTTTGTAAGTGATGCCTTGCCAATTACTATTGATCTTAGAGCGGGTGTAAAAAAGTATATAGATGTAGAAGTTCTATGTTATGATGAGCGAATGGCAGATGAGTATGGATATCTATTCTTTGATTTTTCTCAAGTAGATGCAATTACCTTGTGCTTATTTGGAAATTACTGTGATGTAACAGGAAGGCATTACCCAGCAAGATTTAGTGTAGAAGCTTGGATATTCTCTGGAGATCTGGCAGATCCAAAATTAGGAGAACCTCTTACCAATGGTATTTTAACAAACGAGACCGGGATTTATGAAGATACGGAAGACGCTTTTGCAAGACCCTTGTGTATAGCACTGCCAAATTCTTCTGATGAGGATACCTATTATATTGAGATCAAATTGTTAGGATTTGAAGGAGTATATACAGATCCTGAAGTACCTGTAGAAACTTTAATGATCACAGATACAGAAGTATTAGACTTGTATAATGGCGAGTCCAATACTTATTACCACTTTAGAATAGGTTGTGAAGGAACCGAAGAATGTGCTAATGATATGGATTGTGATGGTATTGCAGATGATGTGGATAATTGCCCAATGAAAGCAAATGCAGACCAAACAGATACAGATGAAGATGGTGTGGGAGATGTTTGTGATAATTGCGTGAATATTGCTAACGCAGATCAGGTAGATGCAGACCAAGATGGAATTGGTGATGCTTGCGAAGATCTTTCAACAGATGATGATGGAGATGGAGTTCCTAATGATATTGATGAGTGTCCAGGCACTCCTTCAGGAACGCCTGTAGATATTAAAGGGTGTGAAAGCATTCAAGTGCCAGGAAGAGATGTTGTAGTATTTAATGACGCCAATATGTTTGACGATAATGCAATGGAAGATCCAGACAATATTAGATTTGTAGAAAATTTGGTTACCTATACCACTACAGGTTCTCGTAATGCTGGTGATGTTGTTTGGATTGATAGGGGCCGCAGCGCAGCTTGTTACTCTAATGGGGAATGTGACGAAGATGGATGGAGTAAAATGGAGGAAACAATTACCAATACAGGACTTACTGTTACTAGCGTTTTCTCAAATGCTGGTTCATTAACTAATATTCCTGCAGATGTTAAGGTGATATTTTTAGTGATGCCAACTCTTCAATACACCGTTGCAGAGATAAATGCTTTTAAAGCTTTTGCTGCTGAAGGAGGACGAATCATTTTTGTTGGAGAACATTCAAGTTTCTATTTCTTTATAGATGTACAAAATCAGTTCTTATTGAATATGGGAGCTGTATTAACGAATACTGGTGGGTTGGTGGATTGTGGTTATACTGTTATACCGCAATCATCTAATCGAGTGCATCCAATAATGGCAGGAATCACAGATCTTACCATTGCATGTGCCTCTGTTATAGAAATAGGAGTAGATGATTTCGCATTGTTCTATGATACTACTAATACAAAAGTATTAGCAGGAGTTGCGAAAATAGATACCACCCCAATATCTGAATTAAAGGCTTCCTCTATCAGATTTGACAATCCTGTACGTAATAGAAATTCAAAATCTACGTCATCGGGTATTCAACCTTAAAACGGGTAAAGATGAGATGTAAGATAAAAGAAAGTCGCTATTTAGCGGCTTTTTTTTTTGATTAGCTTTCACCAATATTAGATAGAATTTCTGGTCTAACTTCATGGCCACCATCAAAAGTGATAACGTTTAAATTCTTTGGAAACAATTCTTTTAAACGTTCGTGTTCTACTTTTACAACTCCAGCTTTCAGGTATTCATCTTGAGTTCCGTAAATAAAAGAGAATTTAGTATCGGTTAGAAATTCAAAATCTTTAGTAGCTAATTCCTGTGGTACTTTTCCTGAGAGGAGAATTAAATTCTTGCATTGTATCTTTTCTCTGGCAACAAATCTGGTTGCTATAGAAACTCCCTGAGAGTATCCCAAAACATTTAGGTTTTCTACTTTATCTAATCCTTCCGCCTTAAAGACTTCCTTTAAATAGTTCAGAACATTTTCAAATTCTTCTTCCGTATTTTCTTTGGTTAACCAAGACGCACCAACATGGGTGTATTTATTATTCAGGTAATATTTAGATTGTGCCTGCGGGGCGATAATGTAATTCTCTTCAGGGTTGAGGTCTTTAAAATACTTCAGAAAATACCTGCTTAGATATCCAATTCCGTGAAAAACCAGCCATACATTTTTTGTTTTTGAGGTATACTCGTTTAAAGTGCTATAGGTATTGGTTATCTTATAAGAAACCTGTTTTTCTTCTCTGTTCATCTGCGGTGTTTTGTATTTTTACAAAGTAAACAATCTTATAGCAATGGAGAAGCAGGAAATTCTGGCAAAGTGTAATGAAATGTGTAGAAATACATTGATGGATACTTTAGATATTAAATTCACCGATATTGGAGATGATTTTGTGACTGCAGAGATGCCGGTAAATTCTAAGGTTCATCAGCCGGATGGGGTTTTACACGGAGGTGCCACGGTAGCTTTGGCAGAAAGTGTGGGAAGTGTTGCTTCTCATATTTTTATTGACTCTGCGGAATATTATGTTCGCGGAATTGAGATCTCTGCAAATCATTTAAAAAGCATTAAGGAGGGAATGGTGTATGCGAAGGCAACATTTATTCATAAAGGAAGAACCACGCAGCTCTGGAATATTAGAGTTACAGATGCAGAAGATAATTTGATCTCTTTAGTAAAACTAACCACCATTGCACTCCCGAAAAAGAAAAACAATGATTGATCTGACAAATTTTTATCTCCGAATTCAAGAGCAACTCGATCTAGACTTACCATTTGTAGCATATAGAAAAGCTTCTGATCCTATATCTCACGAATCTTTGAGAGGTTTTTTTCAAAAAGATGATCAAACACATCTCATTCACGATTTTGAAGAAAGCGGATTTGTTTTCGCTCCTTTTGATAATGAACAAAATAGTTTTTTGATTCCTTCAGATGAATCAGAGTTTTTAGAGGCTGATTTTCAAGTGGATGATGATAATATGTCCGATAATTCAATTTCGATAGAGATAGAAAGTGAAGCAGGAAAACAAAATCATTTAGATCTTGTTCAGCAAGCATTAGACGCTATTAAGAATGGCGATCTTAAAAAAGTAGTGCTTTCCAGAAAGGAAAGTGTAAAATTGGAGGCTCCAAATGCACTTTTGCTTTTTAGAAAAATGCTTTCAAAATATCCTACCGCCTTTGTGTATCTTTGGTACCATCCAAAGGTTGGGATTTGGTTAGGTGCTACTCCAGAAACCTTACTTCAGATAAAAAGAAATAGACTAAAGACCATGGCGCTTGCCGGTACTCAAAAGCTCGAGGATACTACAGACGTGGAATGGGGTTTAAAAGAGATCGAAGAACAAGAATTTGTAACCAATTCTATCATTGAAAATATTGGAGATCTTGATCTTGATAAAAATGATATTTTAAAATCTGGACCTTATACCGTTCAAGCCGGAAAATTGCTTCATCTTAGAACAGATATCAGCGTTAAAATAGATGATAACGTTAAGTTAGAGCAAATAATACACGCAATTCATCCAACTCCTGCTATTTGTGGTTTGCCTAAAAAAGAAGCAAAAGACTTTATTCTGAAAAATGAAAAGTATAACAGGGAATTCTATACCGGTTTTTTAGGTGAATTGAACATCAAAGAAAAAGTTCAACGAAGCAGTAATCGTAGGAATCGAGAGAATCAGGCTTATCTAAGTGTAGTAAAACAAACCAGTTTATTTGTGAATCTACGTTGTTTAAAATTAGACGAAGATCAAGCAATTTTATATATAGGAGGAGGAATCACTAAAGATTCAGATCCGGAACAAGAATGGATTGAAACTATGAATAAAGCACAAACTATGAAGGCAGTACTTGTTAAATAAGCCTTAGAGATACCTGTTTTTTTCGATGGAAATTGTAATTTTGGGATAGTATGAAGTATTCCAAAATTCCCGTAGCCCAATCTATAGTTGCCTTGTGTGTAGCTAAGAATATTAAACACGTAGTAATTTCCCCAGGTTCTAGAAATGCACCTTTAACCATTGGTTTTACGCACCATCCTGAAATTAATTCTTATAGTATTGTAGATGAACGTTGCGCTGCATTCTTTGCTTTAGGAATGGCGCAGCAACTGGGAAAACCAGTAGCATTGGTTTGTAGTTCTGGTTCTGCTTTATTAAATTATTATCCTGCAATTTCTGAAGCTTACTACAGCGATATCCCTTTGGTGGTGATCTCTGCAGACAGACCTATTGAGAGAATAGATATTGGAGACGGGCAGACCATTCGCCAAAAAAATGTTTTTGAAAATCATATAGAATACTCTGCAAATCTTTATTCTGAAATCGTTCTAGAGACAAGTTCTACTGATAAGAAACTATTGCAAAAGCAATTTGAATCTCAGAAGCATAACGAGCGTGAGATCAATTTGGCGTTGAATAGAGCGTTAGAAGTTAATGGGCCGGTGCATATAAATGTGCCTTTTTATGAGCCTCTATATGATCTTGTAGAAGATGTTACTGTAAATCCGTTGCAGATATTACCGGAAAAAGTGGAGCGCATCTATAGTGCGAAAGAACTGGAGAGTTATGCTGATATTTGGAATAAGGCAAAACGAAAGATGGTGATAGTAGGAGTGGCGCAACCTAATGCTATAGAGCAGAAATTCTTAAATTATTTAGCTACAGATGAATCGGTTCTGGTATTGACAGAGACTACGTCTAACCTGCAACATGAAGAATTCTTTACCAGAATAGATACCTTGATAGGGCCTATAGAAAAATCAGAAGATTTCAAGCAAGAATTCGAGGCACTTCAACCCGATATATTATTGACCTTTGGCGGGATGATAGTTTCAAAAAAGATAAAGGCCTTTTTAAGGAATTATCAACCACAACAACATTGGCATATAGATCCTAAAAAAGCATACAATACGTTCTTCTGCCTGAATAAACATTTTGAAACTTCAGTGAATTCATTTTTTGAAGGATTCCTTCCATTACTTGAAGTAGGGAAAAGTGATTATGCTGCACATTGGAAAAATATCAGAAAACAACGACAAGAAAGACATGACCTGTATGTAGAAGAAATTCCATATTCAGATTTTAAAGCAATGCAGGCTATTGTGCCTTCAGCTCCTGAAAATTATGTGGTTCAGTTAGGAAATAGCTCTACCGTTAGATATGCCCAATTATTCAAATGGAAGGCTTCTCAGAAGATCTTTTGCAATAGAGGAACAAGCGGGATAGATGGATGTGTTTCTACAGCTGTTGGCGCCGCAACCATTTCTACAGAGCCAACGCTGCTTATTTGCGGAGATCTTAGTTTCTTTTATGATAGTAACGGGATTTGGAACAACTATATCCCTTCAAATTTTAGAATCATTGTGCTGAATAATGGAGGAGGTGGAATTTTTAGAATTCTTCCGGGTAATAAGAATACCGAGAATTTTGATACTTATTTCGAAACAACGCATCAGCTTAGAGCTAATTCTCTTTGTGAGATGCATAACTTAGAATATGTTGCTGCTTCAAACTCAGATGAAATAAACGAAGCTTTGCAGGATTTCTATAAGGCTTCTGATAGACCTAAGTTGTTAGAAATTTTTACTCCAAGAAAATTAAATGACGAAGTACTGCTGAATTATTTCAGTTTCATGAAATCTTAAGAATAGTTTACGAAAATCTTACTTTAATTTTTTTAAATTGATGACTGTTAAATCATTAAAATTTAAATTATGAGTAAAACCGATGAAAAAGTAGGAAAGTATATTCAAGATGTTAGAGATAAAATAGGGGAGCCAGATGTGGATCTTATAAGGAAAATCACCGAATATTGCGGTCCTTCTGTTTTTCAAAATGACGCGGAAACTGTTTCAAGTTCAAGTAGTTCTGAAATGGAAACTGTAAAAAAGAATTTCCTTATTAAGAAATTAGGTTTGAAAGATGATGAAAAGCTAGATGAAGCTATGGATGCTGTAATGGAGAAGTATGGTAAATCTAATAGGAATAAGAATAGGGTTACTGTATATTACCTGCTTACAAAGCACTTTAAAAAAGAAAGCGTCTTTAATTAGAACCTTTTATTATATAGAAATCCGTTTTCTCCACCATGAGAAGACGGATTTTTTGGTTTATGCCAAAACCCATAAAATATGAAGTATCTTTACACTTTAAATTTGAACTATGCTTAATATTGGTGAATATCACACAATGATAATAGATCGGGATACAGATCCCGGATTGTTTCTTAAAAATGCTGAAGGGGATGAAGTTTTGTTGCCTAACAAATATAAACCCGAGAGTTTTCAATTAGAAGATGAAATAAGAGTTTTTGTTTATCTGGACCATTCAGAAAGACCGGTTGCTACAACCTTAACTCCATTTGTAAAATTAGACGAATTTGCATTTTTAAAATGTGTAGAGGTTAATGATATTGGAGCTTTTTTAGATTGGGGACTGGAAAAACATCTTTTTGTGCCCTATAGGGAGATGGCTTCTAAGATGAGAAAAGGAAGCTGGTACCTAGTATTTTGTCATTTAGATGAAGAAACCAATAGATTGATTGCTTCAAGTAAGACCAATTCTTTTCTTACTAATTCAGACCTTACAGTAGAGCCTTTTGAAGAAGTAGATCTAATTGTTGCCAATCCAACAGATCTTGGAGTGAATGTTATTGTAAATGAAATTCACCAGGGGTTGATCTTTAAAGATGATGTTTTTCAAGATCTTCAGCCGGGAGATAGGTTAAAAGGATGGGTGAAAAAAACGCGTCCAGATGGAAAAATAGATATCACATTGCAACGTCCAGGCTATAGAAGTATTGAGCCAAATGCGCAGGATATTCTAAATGAAATGGAATTAAAAGGTGGGAGTTTAAAACTAACCGATAAATCTGATCCTAACGAAATCCAACGACAATTGCAGATGAGCAAGAAAAGCTTTAAAAAAGCAATTGGAACGCTCTATAAGCAACGACTTATAGATATTAAAGAAGATGGGATCTATTTAGTAAAAGACTAATAACGATTACCTCTATAAAAAGGGGAGTAGCTTTGGAAATAGGCTGCTCCCGTACTTTCTGAAGCATCTATATAAACAGAATTTCTTGTTCCTCTGGTACTACTGTTATTAAGGCGAGGCTCAAAACTTTGATTAAATCTTGCATTTTCACCTCCGGTAATTGAAATGCTGGAAGATTGTTTATTTATCTGCACAGGAGGATCTAAATCTACGGTTCTAGATTTCATTCTTCGTTCACGCTCCATAGCTTCTGCGATATTCACTTCGCGAGGTTTATCTTCAACATTAAAATTTACTGTTCTAATTCTATAATTCCCCACATAAGGAATTTCCGGAGCTAAATTGGAGAGAGAAGGTCTTACTTCTAACCTTTTAATTATAAAACCAGACCTTTCAGATTTTGCTAAAGGAATTTCCTGAGAGAAGCCTATAAAAGAAAAGCATATAAAAGCTAGAATAAAACCGATATATTTCATTAAAATTATTTTCCTAAATATAACAAGAATTGTGCAAATTTTGATCTGTTAGATTTTTTCTACTGATTAAGCCTTTGTAGTGAATCATTGTTTTATTTTAAAAAATCTTATTTTTACTTTAAAATTATCAAAATGACAAAAATTGATTGGAAAACTGCAAAGCAGTACGAAGATATCACCTATAAAAAAGCGAATGGAGTTGCGAGGATCGCCTTCAATAGACCAGATGTAAGAAATGCATTTAGACCTAAAACTACCAGTGAATTATATGATGCCTTTTATGATGCACAGGAAGATACTTCTATTGGAGTTGTATTGCTTTCTGCTGAAGGTCCTTCATCCAAAGATGGAGTTTACTCATTTTGTAGTGGAGGAGATCAAAAAGCAAGAGGGCATCAAGGGTATGTTGGAGAAGATGGAATGCACAGATTGAATATACTAGAAGTACAAAGATTGATTAGATTTATGCCTAAAGCAGTAATAGCAGTAGTACCGGGATGGGCTGTAGGTGGCGGACATAGTTTACATGTGGTTTGTGATCTAACCTTGGCGAGTAAAGAACATGCTATATTTAAACAAACAGATGCAGATGTAACTAGTTTTGATGGAGGGTATGGGTCTGCATATCTGGCGAAAATGGTAGGACAGAAGAAGGCAAGAGAGATCTTCTTTCTAGGTAGAAATTATAATGCTCAGGAAGCCTTTGAAATGGGCATGGTGAATGCCGTTATTCCTCACGCAGAACTAGAAGATACAGCGTATGAATGGGCTCAGGAGATTTTAGCTAAATCTCCAACTTCAATAAAAATGCTAAAATTTGCCATGAATCTTACCGATGATGGGATGGTAGGGCAACAAGTTTTTGCAGGAGAAGCAACACGATTGGCTTATATGACAGATGAAGCTAAAGAAGGTAGAGATGCATTCTTAGAAAAGAGAAAGCCTAATTTTGAGAAAAAGTGGTTACCATAGCTATTGCTTTAGACTAAATTACATCTTTTATATTCAAATGTAATATCGATAGAAGTCGAGATGTATTGGTTGTAGAAATCTACTTATAATCTATAATGATTTATAGATGCTGAAACAACTTGAGTTAGATATAATAAAAAACCCCGTTCTAAATTTTAGAGCGGGGTTTTATTTTTTTATTCCTTTTAACTTATCTAAGCTGTGGAAAATCTTGAGGTCTGGCCTCATTCATTATCTCGTAGATCTTTTCAAAGATATCTTCTGTAGAAGGTTTAGAGAAGTAATCTCCATCTGTACCGTAAGCCGGTCTATGTGCTTTAGCTGTGAGCGTTTGAGGTTTACTATCTAGATGGATATATGCATTTTGATCTTCAACAATTTTCTGAAGAATATATGCAGAAGCTCCCCCAGGAACATCTTCATCTATTACCAATAATCTATTAGTTTTAGCAACGCTCTTCACTATGTCCTGATTTAGATCAAAAGGTAAAAGAGATTGAACGTCAATAATTTCTGCAGAGATACCTACTTGCTCTAATTCTTGTGCAGCTTCCTCTACCAATCTTAGTGTAGATCCATAAGAAACCAAAGTTATATCTGTACCAGTTCTAATAGTTTCTACTACTCCAATTGGCGTAGTATATTCTCCCGGATTCTCTGGTAATTTTTCTTTTAACCTGTATCCATTAAGGCATTCTACAATTAATGCAGGCTCGTCTGCTTTGA
Source organism: Gillisia sp. Hel1_33_143 (assembly GCF_900104765.1). Lineage (GTDB taxonomy): Bacteria > Bacteroidota > Bacteroidia > Flavobacteriales > Flavobacteriaceae > Gillisia. The sequence continues at coordinate 3,317,473 of NZ_LT629737.1, read as the reverse complement.
GCAATGCATTATAAAATCCAGCAGCTTTGGTCATATTCCTAGGAACCAAAATATGAATTCCTCTTAATAAATGAACTAAAGCTCCCATTGGAGATCCACTATGCCAGATACCCTCTAATCTATGTCCACGGGTTCTAATTATAAGCGGTGCTTTTTGTTTTCCTTTAGTTCTATATTGTAGGGTTGCCAAATCATCACTCATTATTTGCAATGCATATAGCACGTAATCTAAATATTGAATTTCAGCAATAGGTCTTAGTCCACGCATGGCCATTCCAATACCCTGTCCTAATATGGTAGCTTCTCTAATTCCAACATCTGCAACTCTTAACTTTCCATACTTTTCCTGAAGTCCTTCTAAACCTTGATTTACATCTCCTATCTCTCCACTATCTTCTCCAAAAATTAAAGTTTCAGGTCTGGTTTCAAAGATCTTATCAAAGTTATCTCTAAGAATTATCCTAGCATCAACATCTTTAGAATCTTCAGAATAAACTGCTGCTATTTCATCAACATTTTGAGCGATATTTTCTGATTCACTATAAAGATGACTGCTGTATTCAGGTTGAGATTGATTGGTGTAATCTGTAATCCAGTCAGCAAGTTTTGTTTTAGCATCGCTGTCTATTCCTATAAGATATTTTAAACTCTTTCTAGCAGCTACTAAAAGATCTTTCTTAAGAGGATCTTTAATTTCTGAAAGCTCTTTAGTTAGATTTTCTATGGTAGCTTCATCGCTACTATCTGTTGCAGCAGCTTTTAGAAGAGGTAAAAGTTCTTTCAACTTATCTTTCATAGGCTGAGAGTAAGCTGTCCAGGCAGCTTTCTTTCCATCTCTAACCTGCTTTTTAATAGTTTTATCTATGGCATCTAATTCTTCTTCCGTAGAAAAATTATTTTCAATGATCCATTCTTTGAATTTCACATTACAATCATAAGCTCTTTCCCAACTTAATCTATCTTCATCCTTATAACGCTCATGAGAACCTGAGGTGGAATGACCTTGAGGTTGGGTAAGTTCTTTAACATGAATTAGAACAGGAGAATGCGTTGTTCTGGCAATTTTTGAAGCTTTTTCATACGCTTCCACAAGAGCTACATAATCCCAACCATTTACGATAATGATCTCGTATGCTTTATTATTTTCATCTCTTTGGAAACCTTTAAGGATCTCAGAGATGTTTTCTTTTGTAGTTTGATATTTTGCGTGAACAGAAATTCCATATTCATCATCCCAAACACTCATAACCATTGGCACTTGTAATACTCCGGCAGCATTTATGGTTTCCCAAAAATGACCTTCACTAGTACTTGCATTCCCAATAGTTCCCCATGCAATTTCATCTCCATTGTTAGAGAACATTTCTGCATCTATTCCTTCCACATTTCTGTAGATCTTAGAAGCTTGCGCAAGCCCTAATAATCTTGGCATTTGGCCAGCTGTAGGTGAAATATCTGCACTGGAGTTCTTTTGTAGCATTAAGTTCTTCCAACTTCCATCTTCATTTAAACTATGAGTAGCAAAATGACCACCCATTTGTCTACCTGCAGACATTGGCTCCTCTTCTATAGATGTATCTGCATATAAACCGGCAAAGAATTGCTGAATAGTTAATGCTCCAATAGCCATCATAAAGGTTTGATCTCTATAGTAACCAGATCTAAAGTCTCCATTTTTGAAAACCTTAGCCATTGCTAATTGTGGGATTTCCTTCCCATCGCCAAAAATTCCAAATTTAGCTTTTCCGGTAAGAACCTCTCTTCTCCCAAGTAAGCTACACTCACGGCTGGTGACTGCAATTTTATAATCTTCTAAAACTTCTGTTTTAAAATCTTCAAAAGAAATAGTTTCTTTAGATGGTGTTTCGCTTTGCATGAAATTAAGTTTGAATTGTAACAAATATAGCTAAAACTAAGGTTAAATACAATTCAAGATATTTACCATTTTTATTGGTATAATATGTAAAATCGTTCTTAGATTAAAATATCTGCAATTTTTTTGCAAATATCGCCTAAATTTTAGGAATTGTATAATCAGAAGTAAAAATTGTAGATAAATTAAGACTTTGTTTTTTTTGGAAAAGTATTGATCTTTAATACCACTCTCTAGTAAACAATTTAATGAGCGTATTAATATCTAAAGTGACTATGAATCTAACTTTTTGATCATAATTTTCCTGACCAATTTCCCAACCTAGATTGGAATAAACTGGAAGATATAGTTCAAAATAATCTGCAACAAAACTTAGTCTAATCCCAGAATCGTAAAGAAATTCTGCATTCTTCAATTCGTTTTTAACTGCACCCACATCACCATAAGCATAGATCCATTTCCAAATGTTGGTGCTTGCATTTACCGTAGTGATCCATTGATTTGCATACGCAGGTTCTAGCTTAGATTTAAATCCACCTTCCGCTAATATTATCTGTTGGCTAAAAAGTCCGGAACTTTGACTACGTCCGTAGTAATTATAATCAAAAAGATAATCTGTAGGTCTATCTAATGCAAAACTAAAATAATCGTTGTCTGTTTCATCATTATATAGGAACGTTCCAGCATAGAACCTTAGGTTTAATTGCCTATTGTTTCTGAATAGCTTTCTGTATTCTAAGTTTAGAGCAACTTTACTGAAGTTCTTTGCCAATTGATAATCTATTCCTCCAGAGAAGTAATCTACTAAATTGGCATCTTTAAAATTGTAGCTTATATTAAATACATTATATTTTGGTTGATCTACAGGATTTAATGGATTTAGATCTTGCTCTACATTTACACTTCTTATAAATAAACTCTGTCTTAAGTTATCTCTTAAGTAATTGTTTCTAAAATAAAAACCTAAAAAGGGAGTGTACTTATTATAGAATAAATCATAACCATAAGAAAATCTTGTTCCTCCAATTCCATATTTTACAGCAAAAAGATTTTGATCATCAAAAAATTGAGTATTGGCAATAGCGGCAGAACCTACAATTGTCTTACTCGTAAATCCGAATTTTGGAGAAATCCTGAAATCAAAGTTTCTGCTTAAAAAGGTCTTATTATATAATTTTGGTCCTATTGCCAAGCCATCATAAAGGTTATAACTAAATTCTGGCATAAAGAACATCTGGTTGTAATGAGGATCTTCTACATCCTGAAAAATTCTAAACTGTATAGGTTTATTAAAAAGAGTAGTAACTCCTTTATAATTATCTCTTTTGTTAACTTCTGGAATGGCTGCATTGTAATTTAGAGCCAATCGCTCTATGCTATCTCTTGGAATGGTAACCGTTTTTCTGGAACCAATATCTTCTACCCATTCTTTATAAACTACTTTTCCATCTTTTAACCCATATAACGAAACAGGCATACCATTAGCACGTTTATTTCTAATGGTAACCTCTAGAGAATCCTTACTTTTCTTAAGTTTTGATATCTTAAAATCTATTTTATCATCGGTTTGAACATAATCTTTAAAGAACCAGTTTACATCTTTATCAGCATTCTTCTTTAATATTTGTTCAAATTCTGCACTGCTTGTTGGTTGTAGAACATTCTTTTTATAAAATTCTGAAATAGATCTTTTTACAGCATCTGTTTCTAAAAAGTCATTCATATAATGAAATCCTGCTCCCGCTTTATATGCATTGGCAATATTCTGATTGAATTTTACCAAAGAATCTTGAGTAGTAGCCAAGGATTGATCCATATGCATTCTAGCCATATGCTCATACAGGAAAGGATACTGATCATTAAATTCTAGATCTGAAGCATGGAACCATCTAATTCCAATAATATTGCTTAAGCTACCCAGCAACTTCATTTTAGGATAATACTCATCTACATAATCCATCATTAAGGAAATCTGTATGGCATCATATAACCATTGTTCTTCTCTGGGATTTATTAAAACGGTATTTTTTAGGTAGGTATGAATGATGGTTTTTAATTGCTTCATATCATAATTAAAACCATCTGGAAAAGGTCTTATAAATTTAGGAAGCTGATTAAGACCATATACAGGCTTATCCTGATAATCATCTTTAGTGATCATCAAAGATTTGTGAGGATACTCGCCCAGCCTGGTCTGAAGGAATTTCATGATCCTTTCTAGCAAGAAAGTTTTGATCTCCGGGTTCAACCCTTCATCTTCTAAATTAGTAAGTATTACTTTTGAATTTGCAGAAAGCGATTCAAATCTAAATGTTTTGGTCAGGTAAAGGTCTGATGTTACTACATTGATACCAGAAAGATAAGACGTTTTGTATTGGTCTTCGGTAACTAATTTCTCTTGGGTTAAAGGAGACGCAACGTATAAATAAGGTCTAGTAGATAACTTAAGTTTAATATTGATAGGAGGGGAGTATTGATTGCCTAAATTCTTATCGCTATACAAAACCCATTTACCATCATAAACTGCAGGAGTGATATACCAGTACTTCAGCTTAAAATTTCCATCGTCATCATAACCGTAACGAGTAAATTTTTCTGAAGGTATCTTGACCTGATAGAGTAAGTTGATCTCTGTAGATTCTCCCGGTTGAAGTGGCTTGCTTAAATTTACCTGCACGATATCTGGCAGACTATCTGATCTCACCCATGATAAAGGAAGGATATTGGCATCGTTAATACCATAAATCTTAGTGTAGCCTCGCTCTTGTTCTTTTGCAAAATGAAACCTTCTAAGGTAATCTTCTGCAAATCTCTTGGCTAATGGAGTAGACTTATCTCTAAAGCTATTTGCCCAGTCATTTAAATAAATATCCTTCAATACCGAAGTACTGCTATTCTTGTAGATGATCTTCTGCTGAATATTAAAAATATTGGTAGAGTCATTCAAGACCGCAGTAATTTCTGTACGGGTTTGGGCATACCCAAGGATTCCCCCTACGTACAAAAAAACAATTAAAAATATTGACTTAGCGTTCAAGGGAGAATGGGCATTAATTTATTAGTAATATAAATTGAAATTAAAGATAATTAAAGCAATTTAGCTTGCTAACAACCTATACTAAAAATTTAGAAATTAGGACTTAGATTATATTCATCATAGAATTTATCTAAAATGTCTATAACCTCATCTTCTGTATCTACCACTTGAACAAGATCCATATCTCCAGCACTTATATTTTCAAAAGTATCTAAAAGTGTAGATCTAACCCAATCTATTAGGCCACCCCAAAAATCTGTACCTACAAGAATAATAGGAAATTTATCTATTTTATTAGTTTGTATTAGTGTAATAGCTTCAAATAATTCATCTAAAGTTCCAAATCCTCCTGGCATAACAACAAAACCCTGAGAGTATTTTACGAACATTACTTTTCTAACAAAAAAGTAATCAAAATCTAAGCTTTTATCCTGATCTATATAAGGATTATCGTGTTGTTCGAACGGTAGGTCTATATTTAAACCAACAGAAGTTCCTCCTCCAAGATGTGCTCCTTTATTTCCTGCTTCCATGATCCCTGGTCCACCACCAGTAATTACACCATAACCGTGATCTACAATTTTTTGCGCGATACGTTCTGTTAGCTTGTAATATTTTTGATCTGGTTTTGTTCTTGCAGATCCAAAAATGGATACACATGGACCAATCTGACTAAGTTTTTCATAACCTTTTACAAATTCTCCCATTATTTTAAAAATGGCCCAAGAATCGTTGGTTCTAATTTCGTTCCAGGCTTTATTGCCTTGCTTTGTATTCATCAAGTCTTTATTCAAAATCTAAGTTTTAATTTAATTCTTTTCTAAGAAAATGAGCGGTGTAGCTCTTTTTATGTTTGGCAACTTCTTCAGGAGTTCCTGTTACAAGTACCTTACCACCATTTTTGCCACCTTCGTAACCAATGTCTATAATATGATCTGCCATTTTAATAACATCCATATTATGTTCTATGATCAACACAGTGTTTCCTTTGTTTGCTAATGTATTCAAAACATCCATTAAAACACGTATATCTTCAAAATGTAATCCGGTAGTTGGTTCATCAAGAATATAAAAAGTATTTCCGGTATCTCTTTTTGAAAGTTCTGTAGCTAATTTAATACGTTGCGCCTCTCCTCCAGAGAGCGTAGTACTTTGTTGCCCTAATGTAATATATCCAAGACCAACATCCTGTATGGTCTTTACTTTTCTGTAGATCTTCGGAATCAATTCAAAAAAGCTAGTAGCTTCATTAATGGTCATCTCCAGCACATCAGAAATAGATTTTCCCTTATACCTAATCTCTAGCGTTTCCCTGTTAAATCTTTTTCCTTGGCAGGTTTCACATTCTACATAAACATCAGGAAGAAAATTCATTTCTATAACTCGTAACCCGCCACCTTTACAAGTTTCACATCTACCTCCTTTTACATTAAAACTAAATCTTCCAGGTTTGTAACCGCGAATCATAGCTTCTGGAGTTTTTGCGAAAAGATTTCTCACTTCAGAAAATACTCCAGTATACGTAGCCGGGTTAGAACGCGGAGTTCTTCCAATTGGCGTTTGATTGATATCTATAACTTTATCTAAGTGTTCTAATCCCTTAATACTCCTGTAAGGCTTTGGAACCTTTACGCCGTTAAAATAATGAGCGTTCATTATAGGATATAGCGTTTCATTAATAAGCGTAGATTTTCCACTTCCTGAAACACCGGTAACCGCGATCATTTTTCCTAAAGGGATTTTTATAGATACATTTTTAAGATTATTACCGGTGGCTCCTTTAAGTTCTAACGTTTTTCCGTTTCCTTTCCTTCTCTTATCCGGAATTTCCATTTTCATGGTTCCATTAAGATATGCAGCCGTAATGGTATCATGTTTCATGATCTCTTCTGGAGTTCCCTGGCTAATTATTTCTCCTCCGTGTTTTCCAGCTCTCGGACCTATATCTATAACATGATCTGCTCTTTCTATCATGTCTTTATCGTGCTCTACAACTATAACAGAATTACCTATGTCTCTTAAGGCAACCAGAGAATTGATAAGTTTCTCATTATCTCGTTGGTGCAGCCCAATACTAGGTTCATCTAAAATATAAAGCACACCCACCAGTTGAGAACCAATTTGTGTAGCTAGTCTTATTCTTTGCGCTTCTCCTCCAGATAAAGATTTAGAACCTCTATTTAAAGATAAATAGGTAAGACCCACATCTACTAAGAATTGCAATCTCGTTTTGATCTCTTTTATAACTTCTGTAGCTATAGCTAGCTGTTTTTCTGTAAGTTTAGCATCAAGATCTTTAAACCAATCTGCAAGATCTACAATGTCTTTAGATGCTAGCTCTGCTATGTTTTGATCTTCGATCTTAAAATACAGCGATTCCTTTCTTAATCTGGAACCATTGCAATCTGGACATTCTATCTTGTCCATATATTCTTTTGCCCACCTCTTTAAAGAAGTAGAATCGTTATTATGATAGGTAGTTTCAATAAAAGTAGCAATCCCTTCAAAATCAATTTTAAAATCTCTGGTAATCCCTATACTTTTAGACTCCTTGGAAAATTTTTCTTTCCCTCCATATAAGATCATGTTCATCGCATCTGCAGGGATGGTACTTACAGCATCTGCTAAAGAGAAGTCAAACCGTTCTGCAATAAGTTCTAGTTGTGAGAAAACCCAGTTCTTTTTCTGAGGTCCGTGTGGCGCTAATGCTCCTTTCTTAATAGATTTTGAAGCATCTGGAATGAGCTTGTCTATATTCACCTTATGAAGTGTCCCAATACCATTACAAGTTGGACAAGCACCCTTTGGAGAATTGAAAGAGAAATTATTTGGCTCTGGATTAGGATAGGAGATACCGGTAGTAGGACACATCAAATTCCTACTAAAATAACGTATTTCTCCAGAATCCTGTTCCATGATCATTAGAACATCATCTCCATGGTACATGGCAGTATTGATGCTTTCTTCTAATCTCTTCTGATTTTGAACACTATCATCAATCTTAAGTCTGTCTATTACAATCTCGATCTCATGGGTTTTATACCTGTCGAGTTTCATTCCCTTAACAATATCTCGAATCTCTCCATCTGTTCGCACTTTTACAAATCCCATTTTGGCAATTTGCTCAAAGAGTTCACGATAATGCCCTTTTCTCGATCTTATTACGGGAGCTAGTATGCTTATTCTTTTATCCTTAAAATCTTCTATAATAAGATTTTTTATCTGCTCATCTGTATAGCTCACCATTTTCTCCCCGGTGTTGTAACTATAAGCATCTGCAGTTCTCGCAAATAACAACCTTAAGAAATCATAGATCTCTGTAATAGTTCCAACGGTACTTCGAGGGTTTTTGCTGGTGGTTTTTTGCTCTATAGCAATTACCGGTGATAATCCTTCAATTTTATCTACATCCGGTCTTTCTAAACCTCCTAAGAATTGTCTTGCATAAGCAGAGAATGTTTCAATATATCTTCTCTGGCCTTCAGCATAAATAGTATCAAATGCTAAAGACGATTTTCCAGAACCTGAAAGTCCTGTAATAACCACTAATTTTTCTCGGGGAATGGTTACATCAATATTTTTTAAATTATGAACCCTGGCCCCTAATACTTCAATATTTTCTTCAGCTCTAGCCATATTTTCTTTCAAGGGGGCAAAGGTACCTAAACTGTTGCAAACTAAAAAGTAACCCTCAATTAGCAGCTGTTAATTTATAGGTAAAATTTTTAGTTTAAACTTGTATATTTACTTCAGGAAGACCCTGTCTCAAATTAGTTTAAAAGATAAATAAATTGCAATTTTTTGATAGGAAAAAGCAGAGATCGCATTTCTTTTATCTGATTCTAATACGTTTATAACGAGAGAATTAACTCCTATTTGTAAGGATAATATTACGAGAACTTTTTGGTTCCAATGGGTAGAATCCCCTATATTTAAAATCCCTAAAAGAGCTATCCTTTTAAGAATCTGAAGATTTCTGAAAGGTTTTCCCCAGCTCAAACTATATATTACGATATCGTTTATTTTAATAGTCAATTTTCCCCCTGAAAATTTTAATGTCATCTGCCCTGATGGTATTAAAGAAAATTCGCCCAAATCTGAAGTTTATCAACCTAAAAGGTAAGGAATCTTTATTGTTAAAAAATTTGAAGATGAGAACAGAGAAAAAGCAACTAATTTTCATTAGTAATAAGCAAGAAATTATTAGTGAATTACAGGAAGGTCTAAGTAGATATTTTGAAGTGAACGTGGTAAGTTCTATGCATACAGCTTATACATTAGCTTTAAAATTATTACCAGATATAATTCTTATAGACCAGACCTCTTTTACAACTCAGGATCTAAAGAATTTGGAGAATTTCAAGTCTACACATTTTCTGAATAAGAGTTGGTTAATTATGTATGCCAATATTTTAGATAAGGCAGAGATAGATCTTAATTATAAACCTCTTTTAGATGATATCTTTTATGATGCAGCGTCTTCTACAGCTCTAAGTGAACGTTTAATAGATCAAGTTTATGCAAATCTATCACTTTCTAATTACTGGAAGGATGCATTTTTAGGGTTGTTCAACCTATTAAATAATCCTGTGGTGCTTTTACAGCAGGAAGTAATAGTTTCTATGAATGATTCTTTTAAGCAAACTTTTAAAATTGACAGCGCAGATGGTGTAAAATTGACTGATTTTGTAAACTGTGAGAATAAAACGAAAGTAAAGGCAAGTTTAAGAAATTTTGCTCGAGGTAAGCATATGCAAGCTACTACCAGAACCGCATTAAGGCTTGGAGATCATAAAATTAGAAATGCTAAAATCAGCTTTTCCAAGCTAGATAAAATGCTGCAAGGCCAGTATATAATGATGATACAATTTACCGAAGACGATACTTACGTTAAGGAAGAAATTGGAAGTATTTGTGAAATGGTAAATACCTGTTTTGAAGAAAATAGTCAATTAACCAATTATAGTTTTACCTCTAGAGAGAAAGAGATCATTCAATTATTATGCAAAGGATATAAGACCAAAGATATTTCAGAACGCTTGTTCATTTCTCCAAAAACTATAGAAAAGCATAGAGCCAATATCATTAAGAGAACAAATTCTGAAACTATCTTAGAAAGTATCATATACGCTATTAATCACAATCTTATTGATGTTAGTCATGCTTAATGGAACATTAAAATATAAGTGATTTCCCCTATACCATATCCTACATTTTGAAATTACATTTACTGTAATAAGACTAGCCCCGCTACCCTAAGTGAGTCTTAAAAATCCCAAATCTTTATAATTTAATATTAATATTTATCTCAATAAGATAAATTATTTCAACTATAGACCATTCTAAATATCATTATCTAATGCTAATCTGATTATGAAAAAATTTAAACTCTGTATTACCATTTCGGTATGTTTAATCATGTTTTTTTCTTCTTGTAGTAAAGATGAGCAAAGTGGTGTGATCGATTCTTCAAATCTTGCGTCTATCTCATTTAGTACCTTATTAAAAGATTTTGAAGCTACCAGAGCTGCTTTAAAGCAAGGTGTAACTGGCGATGTTCCGGAATGTTCTGAAACAATTCCTACTAAAGTTAGAGTAGCATTAAAGAATTCTTTAGGTGCATGGGTTGCAGGTAGAGATGGAGACCTTGGGAACTATATAGAAATTTCCATGATTTCTGATGGAGATGGATGGATAACCAATGAAGTAGAAGAATTGGAGCTTCCAGAAGATACTTATACCTTAGAATATTTTGCTGTTCTTGATGCGAATAATACAACTTTATGGATAGCCCCTAGGTCTAATGATGTATATGGACCCTCAAATTTTGCGGCCTTTGTGAGTTCTCCACTTCCAATAGAAATTGATCTTAGAGCAGGAGTAAAGAAATACGTAGATGTAGAAGTTTTGTGCTATGATCAAAGAATGGCAGATGAATATGGATATCTGTTTTTTGATTTTACCACCGTAGAGACTATTACACTTTGTGTATTTGGAAATTATTGCAATGAAGAAGTGATCCACTTTCCGGCGAGATTTAGTTTAGAAGCGTGGACCTTTAGTGGAGAACCTAATGATCCTAAAGGTTTTGCTTTAACAAATGGTGCCTTGATTAACTCAACAGGATTTTATGATACTCCCATTGAGGCATATGCGAAACCATCGTGTATAGCATTACCAGATAGAACAGGTATAGATACATATTACATAGAGATCACAATTCTAGATTTTGATGGGGCTTATGATGCTCCAGAAGGTTTAAAACAAAGCTTTACAATTACAGATGCAGAGGTGCTTGCACTATACAATGATAATGGTAATTCTTCCTATTATCATTTCCGAGAAGGATGTGAGGATGAGCCTTGTGCAGATAATGATTCTGATTGCGATGGGATAGAAGACGAGATTGATAATTGCCTAAATACCTATAATCCAGCACAGCTAGATAGCGATGCTGATGGTATTGGGGATGCATGTGATGAATGCCCTGATGTAGATGATAATTTAGATCAAGATAACGATGGTATTCCAGATTGTAAAGATGAATGTAAGACAGTCCCAGGACCGGAGAGTAATAATGGATGCCCTATTACAAATGGAGATTCTTGTAATACTGCCTGGATGTTTGGAGACCATACATGGACTAAAAAAGATGATGATGGGTTAAATGTAAGTGCTAAATGGGGATGGGCAGAACTTTTCTCTGTGCAAACTCAAAATAATACTTCATTTAATATTTATGCCGGAGCAGGAAATAATAAGATAGGCCCTGAAAAATTGGTAGGTACAGCAGTGATTACTGCTGAAGGATCTAATATCATTATAAGTGTTGAATCTTTAGGAGGTATAGATCTGAAGCTAATTCATATTTATACTAGTGATAATATGCCTGTTACAGATGCACCTGGTCAATTCGATAAACTTCCAGACTCAGATGGTATTATAGATCCAGACCCATCATCAGTAGATCCAAACATATACAATTTTAAATATTCTGGAGATGGAGAATTCTGGGTGGCAGTACATGCAGATGTCTGTGCCCAACAGTAAATCAGTTATAAATCATACCGAGTTAGTATATCACAACACTCAGGCAATTAGTAAATAAAATCAGTTCTATGAATTGATAGCATAAGCTTCTTTTATTAACCATTCTTAATTATTAACTAAAAACTATGTGTCATGAAAAAAATTAAACTTTATTTTGGCTTCTTAGCCATAATTGCACTGCTGTTTTCCTCTTGTACTAAAGATGAAAGCTCTATGGCAGACAACCCGGAAGGAAAGACATCAATATCTTTTGCGGCAGTCCTAAATGATTTTACAGCCACTAAAGCTGTTTCCAAAGCTCCTTTAACCGGGGACGTTCCTAGCTGTTCTGATGGAGCACCTACTAAAATTAGAGTTGCACTTATGCAAAATGGGTCATGGGTATCTGGGGCAGATGGTGATGAAGGTGGGTTTATTGAAATTCCTATAATTCCAAATGGAGATGGAGGGTGGATGACTCAAGAGTCTAGCGATCTTACTCTAGACGCCGGAACATATATGTTAGAATATTTTGCAGTGCTTGATGCAGCAGATAATGTGCTTTGGATCGCACCAAGAAGCGATGATGATTATGGTCCTGCTAATTATGCCGGTTTTGTAACCAATGCACTTCCTTTAAGTATAGACCTAAGGTTAGGAGTGAAAAAATATGTAGATGTTGAGGTTCTTTGTTATGACCAAAGATTTGCAGATGAATATGGTTATTTATTCTTTGATTTCAATAATGTAGATACAATTACATTGTGTGTATTCGGAAATGACTGTGATGAGAGTGGAAGACACTTTCCAGCACATTTTAGTATGGAAGTTTGGAGTTATAGTGGAGACGAAGCAAATCCAAAAGGAGCTGCTCTTACAAATGGAGCTTTACAGAATACTGTAGGTACTTATGATAATGGAGATGATTATGCTAAGCCATTATGTATTGCTTTACCAGATAGAGATGGAGAAGATCTATATTATGGAGAGATTAGATTATTAGATTTTGATGGTGATGGACCGGGAGAATTAATTAGATATGGTGTATTTAATGATACTCAGGTAAAAGCACTTTATAACGGAGAAACTAATACCTACTATCACTTTAGATCAGATTGTGAAGGACAGGATACCCCTCCAATATTTGATACACCTGGAGTAGAAGCTTCTTTTTACTGCGTAGATCTAGATCCATTGAACAATTCTAAAGTTCAAGGAGCGGCAATCTTAAGATTGTTTGGAAATGAATTAACAGTGAGTATTCTTGCTATTGGTGCAGAATCTGGAGCAGACAAACCACATGCTCAACACATTCATGGAAAAGCAGATGGAGCTAATGCAAGTTGTCCTCCTGCAGATGCTGCTGGAGTAGACGGAATATTAACTCTGGGAGAAGGACTTCCTTTTTACGGTAATGTTTTATTACCTCTAGATATTGCACCTATTGCAATGGGTCCTGCTGGTGAGATTGATTATCAAGAAACCTTTATGTTAGGTCAAGGCGGATTAATTTCTGCGGCAGAATTAAATAGTGCAATGAACCCGCTTACTAAAAGAGCCATAGTTCTACATGGTAAAACAGTAAACGGTTCTTATGAAGCACTCTTGCCAATTGCCTGCGGTGAGTTAGAAAAACTGAACTAATAAACTAAACCTCCTGCAGAAAAATTTTGCAGGAGGTTTTTAATTCTAACAAATCGAATATTAGATGTTCATCTAGTTATTAAGCTTGTTGGCATTCTTTGGATGCTTTATCATCTAATATTTCTAATAATTATATTATGAAAAATTTCAATAAATATTTAAGTGGGTTGGCTATTATAGCTCTCCTATTTACATCCTGTAGTAAGGATGAAAATAATATGACCGATGATGCAGATAAAAATTTATCTTCTCTTTCATTTGGTGCAGTTTTAAATGACTTTGTCTCAAAACGAGCAGAGTTAAAAGCACATCTATCTGATGTTCCAAGTTGTTCTGATGGTGTGCCGGCATATGTACAAGTAGCTTTAAAGAACGGAGACACATGGGTTGCAGGACAAAATGGAGATGAAGGTGGTTTTATTCAAATACCCATAGCTGGTTCTGGAGATTATAATGATGATGGGGTTGTAAGCTGGTTCACTAAAGAATCTTCTGATCTGGAATTAACAGCTGGAACTTATTCTTTAGAATATTTTGGAGTGCTAGATTCAGAAATGAATGTACTATGGATCGCTCCTAGAGAAAATGATGACTACGGTCCGGCAAATTTCCAAAATTTTGTTGATGATGCCTTGCCTATAAGTATAGATCTAAGATCTGGAGTTAAGAAATATGTAGATGTAGAAGTGATATGTTATGATGAGCGTTTTGCAGATGAGTATGGATACTTATTTTTTGATTTTAATACGGTGGATGTAATTACCTTCTGCACCTTTGGGAATTATTGTAACGAATCTGGAAGACATTTCCCGGCACATTTCAATATCAATGCCTGGAAATATTCAGGAGATCCGGAATCTCCTAAAGGAGAATCTTTAATATCTGAAGCACAAATGAACGAAGTAGGAATCTATGATAATAATGATGCCTACGCAAAACCAGTTTGTATAGCTTTACCAGATAGAAAAGGAGTTGTAGATGAATATTATATAGAGATAACCTTGTTAGATTTTAACAATGTTTACGATGCAGATGAGGGTGTTATACGTCAATTTGTAGTTACAGATGCAGAGGTATTAGCACTATACAATCAAGAATCTGGTAACAATACTTATTATCACTTTAGAGAAGGAAGTTTGTGCGGAGAAGATACACCAATGTTCGATTCTACCGGTGGTGGGAATGGAGGAGAATGTGATCTTCAAGATGATGATGCAGATTGTGATAACGATGGAATTCTAAATGGTGATGATAATTGCCCTTCAAATTCTAATAGCAATCAGGCAGATCTAGATGGAGATAATATAGGAGATATTTGTGATCTCGATATAGATGGTGATGGAGTAGCTAATGATGAAGATAATTGTCCTGCAACCTTAAGATTGGATGGCCAAGTTGCTGTAGAAGGACAATTAGGATGTTGGAGAGATCCTGTAGTTGTTGGATGTACATCTTCAGATTGTGAACTTACTACAGATACTAGTGGTCTATGCTACAATGTTTCTGTAGATCTGGAAGATTCGAGCATTATTTATAAGATTAGTAGCGAAACAGATTTAGAGCTTTTAGGAAGCAAGGGAGATCTTAACCCTAGTGTACTTTTTGGAACTGCTAATGTAAAGATTAATGGATCTGATGTTGTTGTTACGCTAGATACTCCTTTAGATACAGACAAAATCAAAGGTTACAAAGTTAAGGTATGGCAAAGTGATGAAAATTCTACCGAGAGATTGCCAGATTGTTACCATACACTTTGCGCTAATGATATAGTTCCATCTAATGGTGATCAGGCTGCAATTCCACTAACATTTTCTAATGCCAATTATAGTTATCCAGTCTATATAACAATAGATGCTGTGATCTGTGAAGATGTTCCTGGACCACAATAATTAATTCTTACAAAACTTTCTCTAATGCTTCTATCAACCGGGGGGATGATGGTTGCATTGAGTTAGTTTTATTAATCACCGTTAGTTATCTAAATAATTAGAGGTGTTAATAGAAGAGGCTGTCCGAATACTTTTCGGGCAGCTTTTCTATGTTAAGTTGTTAAATCTATGATGATTACCTAAATAAAATTTATTATGTTCGCATCGCTTTAAAATTATACACCGTATTTCTTCCCCCCACCGGTGTTGCATCTAGTTAATTTTATTACATGTTTTGGTAGTTATTTTAAAAGTACGAGTGCTTATTATAAGTATAAACTTTTAGAGAGTTCTATACTAGTATATTTCATAAGCTATTGACTTTTAAACTTTTGAATTGATAGTGTCTCTATTTTTTGGAATGACCTTTGGAACTGTGATAAAAGAAAATTTTTTTAACCCCCGAACAGTTTAAAAAAAAATCCTGTTCATTAAAAATTATTTACCCTACTTATGAGAAAAAGGAATTTATTTTATTTACTACCTGCTCTAGCAATTCTGTCTTGTAGTAAAGATTCAGTTAACGAATTAGAAGAAACAGAACAATCTACTACCCAAATTGCAGAAACCACATCTACATTAGCCAATGTAGAAGCTGCATATTCAGATGAAGCCGGAAGCATTTCAGAGATCTATTACGGAGGGCAAAAAATAAGTGTTGCTAATGTTAATGGAGACCTGGTTTATGAAGGTGATATTCTTATAAAAAAGAGTATGACGTCTAAACAAGCAGAAACTTTAGTGTATAACAAAGGTGAAGAACCACAGCAAAAAAGTGTTGGAAGAACCTCTGGTATGTGGCCTAATAATACTGTGTATTATACTATAGACAGTAACTTACCAAATCAAGATCGAGTTAATGATGCAATTGCACACTGGGAGGCAAACACCTCATTAAAATTTGTTCAAAGATCAAATCAATCTAACTATATTAATTTTACCCCAGGATCTGGATGTTCTTCTTACGTAGGAATGATAGGAGGAGGTCAGGTTATTACTCTTGCTTCAGGTTGTAGTACCGGAAATACTATTCATGAGATTGGCCATGCAGTTGGACTTTATCATGAGCAGAGTAGAGTAGACAGAGATCGTCAAATAACTGTTAACTACGCTAATATCCAGAGTGGAAGAGAGCGTAATTTTGACACCTACGCACAAAGCGGAATGGGTGGAGATGAGTTTACCTCTAATTTAGATTTTAGCTCTATAATGATGTATGGACCATATTCTTTCTCAAGTAATGGCCAGCCAACTATTACTAAAGTAGATGGTAGCCTTTATGACGTTCAAAGATCTGGATTATCTTCTGGAGATGTGCAAGGTATTGAGAGTATGTATCCAGGTAATGAAGGTGGAAGTCCAAATCCTCCTGCACCAACTTATACTAACGGACAGTACTATACACTGTATGGTGTGACGGTTCTTAGACATAATGACCTTTGGTATTACTATTCTCGTGCTTATGGATGGAAAGTAGTAGAGATCATTGATGGTCGCTGGTATTATGCTAGATAATTAATTTCATATATTTATATAAGATCGGTGAGTTTTCTCATCGATCTTTTTTTTTGTAGTTATTTATAAAAGTTTTAATGATCCTTATTTTATAATTAAGAGATACTTGTTTTTAGTCAATAAATTAAGTGCAATACAGACAATAGATCTATGTTTTTCGATACATTATATCACTGTAAAAGTACTTTTTCTACAAAACACTCGTGTAGAAATTCCTCACAAATTTTAAGTATAATTAGATGGCATCTTTCAGTTAAGATTAAAAATGTTAAAGTTTAGAGCATCCTCAAAATTTTCACCTTCAGATAATTACTTTAATCAAATTCTTCAACATTAGGGGATTTCCCCCATACTCCCTCACGTAAGATAATTATATATTAGACTAGTAGAAAAGCAGCGTTTTATTCACTTTAATAAATACTTGCTTATAATTTTCCCCCACGTCTA